>NZ_JBFUBU010000052.1:0-32246 GCF_056405595.1 Polaromonas sp. P1_G1 | reverse complement strand
GCCCCGACACGGGCGCCAGCCAGTACACCTATGACGCGCTCGGCAAACTGCTCACCAAAACCGACGCCCGCGGCAAACTCACCCAGTACACCTACGACAACGGGGATCGCCTCAAAACCATCAGCTACCCCACGGGTACTGGAAGCGTCTTTGAATACGACGGCGGCACCACGCCAGTCCCGGGCGCCATAGGCCAGCTCACCAAAATCACCGATGCATCCGGCCAGGTTGTCTACACCTACGACGGCATGAGCCGCAAGACCGGAAAAACCCAGACGACGGGAGCTAGGACATTTACGGTGGGCTATACCTGGGGTGATAGCGGAAGTGCACTGGACAAGCTCACGGCCATCACCTATCCGAGCGGAACGAGGGTCAATTACAGCTACGACAGCTATGGCGATGTTTCCGGGATCACCGTGAACCCACCGAATATCAATGGCGTGGGCACCAATACTGGATCCACCTTGCCGATGATGAGCGCCATCACCCGCAATGCAGAAAGCAAGCTGACCGGCTGGACTTGGGCCAGCACCAAGACCCAGGCGATCAGCTATGACGCCAACGGCCAGATCAGCGCCTACAACCTCGGTGACGCCACGGGCACCGGCATCCGACGCACCATTGTTCGTGACAGTGCAGGGCGCATCACGGGTTACACACACGTCAGCAATGGAGCGCCCGTTCCCGCGCTGGATCAGAGCTTTGGATATGACAACCTGAACCGCCTGACCAGTGCGGCCCTGGGCGCTACGACCATCCAATACAGCTATGACGCCACGGGCAACCGCACGGCCAAGGTCATCAGCGGCACGAGCTACCCCAACACCATCTCAGCCACGAGCAACAAGTTGACCCAGACCCAGGATGTGGGTGGTACGGCAACTGTTGTGCATGACGCGGCCGGCAATATCACGAGCGATGGGATCAATAGCTATACCTATAGCGATCGGGGACGGCTGGCGACCATGACAAATGCTGGTGGCACTGTGAGCTACAGCTATAACGCCTCGGAGTTGCGGGTTGGGAAGACAGGACCGACAGCGCTGGTACCCACGGGTGCGACCTACTACGTCTATGACGAAGCCGGCAAGCTGCTTGGCGAGTACGATGTCAACGGCACTCCCCTCTACGAAACCATCTACCTCGACGACCAGGTTGGAGTGATTAAGCAAACGGGCACGGCAGCCACGAGCGATATCGCAATCAGTTTGTACAACATTTCGACCGACCAGCTCGGCGCACCACGCATCATTGCCCGTCAAAGTGATGAAGCGATTGCTTGGCGCTGGGATTCGGCAGAGTCGTTTGGCGCAACGGCGCCGGATCAAAATCCTGCGGGCCTAGGTATTTTCAGTTTCAACCAGCGCCTGCCCGGCCAGGTGTTTGACTCGGAGAGCGGACTGTTCCAGAACTGGAATCGGGAGTACAACCCACGCATTGGGCGATATATGCAGTCCGATCCGATTGGCCTCGCCGGGGGCGTCAATACCTTTGCGTATGTGGGTGGGGATCCTCTGAGGTTCACAGACCCAACTGGCCTGTTCACAGGAAAGTTGCATAGGGAAATCACCGACACTGCCCTCTCTATCACCGGAGCAACATGTGTCAACTTGGGTAGAGAAGTAGCAGGCGCGGATTGGCTTCCTGGAAGCCAAGACCCCTCACACTCCCATGAGCATGCGATGCAAGATGGTACCGATCCATCTATGACCCCAGATCAAGCAATAAAAAAGTATCAAGATTACGTCGCGAAGAACGCGAAATCATGTACTTGTGCGGGCCTTGCGCGGGCTTTGCATGCGACTCAAGACGCATATGCGAGAGGCCATCGCGGGCATAAAAAGTGGTTTGGCGGAATACCGTCTCTAAAGCATATTGCGGGAGATGAAGCGCCTGCAGCTTGGGAGAAGGCCCAAGCGGTCGAAGAGTCCGTCAAAGTAATTCGAGAGTTTCAGAAAAATTGCACCATATGCCAACCATGAATCAGTTATCACCTCTGAAGCGCATCGCGATCGGAGCCGGGGCCTATGTTTTGTTGTGCCTCTCGGCGGCATTTCTGTATGTTGGACTGCGAGCATGGATTCCACCAGACTCGATAAGTCGCCCAGTTGTATTTGTCGTGGCAGGACCCGCACTCAGTTTATTTACCCACATGGGGCCAATACTGTTTGGGTTACAAAGTCTGTTTGTCCTTCCTTGGCTTATTGGTGTTTTCTTGTCTAGTCGTAATCGGCGGTTGTTTTTTGCAGTGTTCGTAGCTAGCTGGCTACTCATGGGGGCGACTCTTTTTAACCTGTTTCTTTGATTTATCCATGGAGTGAACCCCTCGGGCTGGAAGGCACCATGGTGTTCAATGTCTTCACCAAGCGCCTCCCGCTGCAGCGCGTCCAGCGCCGACGCCTCATAGGCGACGGCAACAACGATCCAGTCGGCCGCCTTGTCCTTGCCGCCGCGGATCTGCTGCTCTTTTGTGCTGGCGGCCTGTGGTGTCTCCGTGCGCAGTACATGGAATACGGCGCCGCCGGGCCGGCCGGAGAATGCCGCCCCAGCGCCGAGAGGTGCTCCTGCAGTTCCGCATGCCGGCCCTCGGCGGGCGACAGCCGCAGGGTCAGCGCGTGGCGGCCTATGCCGCCTCCGCTACTGTGCAGCAGCCGGCACTGGCTCCGGACCATGTCGCCGTGGCCCGGCATCATCTGTGTGGACCAGGGCGTGGGATTGTTCAGGCGTTCCAGGTAGCCGGCCGAGGTGAGGGTCTCATAGTTCTCCAGCTCGTACAGCACGAAAAAACCTTCTCCACCGTCGGCGCTGGACCAGCGTGAGCCGCGCAGGAAACCCGGGATGCCCATGCGCTCGGGAAAGTGTTCGTGGGATTGCCGGTGTTCGAACTTCTCCCGGTGTTCGGCCGCCATGTTCCACCACATCGCGACGGCTGCTTGCCCCAAAGAGGCCATGGTATTTACTTTCCGCTCCGCATGCGCGGCAGCCCGGTGTTGAGGGTGAACTCCTGTGTCGCGTGCCCGGCTTGACCGTCAGTACATGCGCCTGGCGCACGCGGCCAAGAACTATTTTTCCGCAGTTCGATTCTCTGCGATACGCGCGCTGATGCGCATGCCATTTCTTCGTAATCCTGTGCAGACGAATACTGAGAAGGTATTCAATTCGGATTGAACTCGAATTGAATCGTTTCCGGCAGGCCAAATGCCGGCGGAATTCTGCCAGAAGCCCGTGAAATTGATAAGCGCGAAATTTTCAGGGTGGAAGATTTCGTTGCCCCATACGCACACCTAAGATTTTCTCATGCAGATGGAGGGTGACAGGCGCAATGCCCGTCACTAGACTGCGGGCTCGCTCGCCTGGCTAGGCGCAAGAAAGAATTCTGGGAGGGGATTGATGAGCTTGTCCATTGCTGGTGCAATCATGTTTGTGTTTCGCAGGTGGGAACTGCAGAGGCTGTCGTGCCTCTTGCTGGCAGTCGGGGCGGGTTGCCCAACGGCCGCGGCGGCAGCATTGCAGTACTCCTATGACTACCGGGGAAACCATGGCCCGTTTGTCTCCGCGGCGGCGGCTTGCAGTGATGTGGGTGTTGTCGCGATTGACGGCGCCAACTATTACGTTCCTGTTCCACCACCTGGCATTCCACGAGCGCTTATCAGTGCTTCGATGATTGCGAATGGGATGTGCCATATCAAGTATTCGGCGACTTCGGAAACCGGCTATTTTTTCACCAACGAATTCGATTGGCCTATCGTTGCCGCGCCCCCTGCCTCCCCCCGTCCAGAGGTCGAACCAGGGCCCTCCAATTCCCGGAGCTGCCAGCGCCTTCCCTCTGGCATTTACGTAGGTAACCCGATCATGCCGGCGACAGGAGAGAAGATACTCTCGCAGGCGGATTACGTCGGTGAGGGCTTTGACGCGCTCAGTATGGTGAGAAGCTACCGAAGCGGTGGACTCATAGGACCCACGACGGCCGGGTCGCCGGCAGGCTTGGGCCAACCTTGGCTGCACAACCACTGGGTCGCACTCAAGCAAGATGGCGCGGCGGGCAGCGCCGGCAGTACGGCCCAGGTCTTGTTCGGCGACGGCACTGTGCGCGCTTTTGGCTGGGATGTGGCAACCGGCATCTGGGCCGCCACCAACGGCGCCGACACCTTGGTGCCCAACGGAGCGGGGCTTCTTTATAAGCGCCTGGATGACGACAGCCTCTGGCAATTTGATTCAGCCGGGAAACTGCTCACCGTAACCCAGCGCAACGGCTGGGTAAGGACCTACAGCTACAGCACCGCAGCGACCCCGCCCGCCGTCGCACCGGTGGCCGGCTTGCTCATTGCCGTCAGCAACCAGTTCGGCCGCACCCTGAACCTCGCCTACAACGGCGCGGGTCAGCTGGTCCGCGTGAAGACGCCTGATGAACGGACTGTCCGCTATGTCTATGACGGCAGCACCAGCTCGGCGCGTCTGGCAAAGGTCATTTACCCAGGGGGTACCAGCAGGGCCTATATCTATGACATGGAAACGCCTCAACTGCTGACCGGCATCACTGACGAGAAGGGCAACCGCTATGAAACCATTGCGTATGACAGCCAGCGCCGTGGCACCAGTACCCAGCTGGCTGGCGGAGCCGACCTGCATACCGTCAGCTACGGCACGGGAGGCGCGGTGACTGTGACCGATCCGCGAGGCACGCAGCGCACCTACAACTACGGCACCGCCAAAGGCAAGCTGGCCGTCACCGGCGCCGACAAGCCCGACGGCCCCGAAAGCAGTTCAGCCGCCAGCCGGGTGCAGGACACCAACGGCTTCGTCACGCAGGAGACCGACTTTCTGGGCGTGAACACCCTGTACACCTGGGACGCCAACCGGCGCCTGCCCTTGACGGTGACCAGGGCCGCCGCCTTGCCCGAGGTGCAAACCACCGCCACCCAGTGGCATGCCACGCTGCGGCTGCCGGTGCTCGTCACGGAGGCCGGGCGCAGCACCGCCTATACCTATGACAGCGCGGGCAATATGCTGACTCGGACGGTCACGGACACCGCGACCAGCGCAAGCCGCACCGCCACCTGGACCTATAACGCCCAGGGCCTGCCGCTGACCGAAACCCCGGCAGGCGGCGTCACGGCACGCACCTACGCCTATTACGGCAGCACGGCGGGGTTTGTGGACACTGTGGCTTCGGACCCGTACTTTGACCATGTCAGCCTGCTGCTGCGCACCGACGGCGCCGACGGTGCGGTGGCGTTTACCGACAGCAGTGCCATCCCCAAGCCCGTGGTCACCGGGGGAAACGCCAGGATCAGCGCGGCCCAGAGCAAATTTGGCGGCTCGTCCATGAGGCTTGATGGCGTGCGCGACTATGTCTCCTTGCCAGCCGATCCCTCCTTGGCCATGAAGGCTTCCGACTTCACCATCGAGATGTGGGTTTACAAGCTGGGCAACAACGCAAACACTTCGCGCCTGTGGAATCCTGACGGGGATTTTTATGCCGACGTCAACCTCCAGTTTGATGCCGGCGGCAACCTGGTGAGCTATGGCTCCGCCACCGGCACCGCCTGGAACGCCTGGGCCTTTGCGACAGGCATTCCGGTGGCCAACAACGTGTGGAAGCATGTGGCGCTGGTGAGAGCCGGCGGCACCGTGACTCTCTACGTGGACGGAGCCGGCACGGTCCTGACCACGGCCTTGGGAACAACGGCGCTGTATGACGCCGGAAAGCAGCACACGATAGGCGGCCAGGGCGTGAATGCCGATCGGTCATTCAACGGCTATATCGATGACGTGCGCGTCACCAAAGGCCTGGCCCGTTACACAGCCAATTTCACGCCACCCACCCAGGCCTTCCCCAATACCGACGCGGTACTGGACCCCGACGCCACGGGGCACACGGCAGGCGACCTGCAGAGCATCACCAATGCGGCGGGCCATGTGACGCAGTTCACCCTGTACGACAGGGCCGGGCGCGTGCGCCAGATGGTGGACCCCAACGGTATCGTGACCGATACGACCTACACCTCCAGAGGCTGGATCAACAGCGTGACGGTCACACCACCAGGCGGCACGGCCCGGACCACCCGCTACATCTACGACAACGCGGGCCAGCTGACCGGGGTGATCATGCCGGACACCACAACCATGAGCTATAGCTACGACGCCGCCCACCGCCTGACCGGCGTGACCGACGCCAAAGGCAACACTGTCACCTACACCCTGGACAGCGCCGGCAACAAGACCGGCGAGCAGGTCAAGGACTCCTCGGGCAATTTGCAGAGAAACATCACGCGCGTCTATGACACCCTGAACCGCGTGCAGCAAGTCACGGGAGCGAGCAATTGAAAACTACCACCACCACCGCCATGACTCAACCAGGAGGAGTCGAGCAGCCCTGGCCCCACCCAGACTTTCACATTGCGGCCTTCCCCATGGTGCTCGGGGCTGGAATCGAACAGGCACGCCTTGAAGCGAGGGATTTTGAGTCCCCTGCGCCTTGCGCTCAGTAAGTGCCCGGCACAAAGATGCTGCTGTCCACCGCCTTGATGTCGGTGCGCCCGCAAAAGGCCATGGTCAGGTCCAGCTCCTTGTGGATGATCTGCAGCGCTTTGGTCACGCCTTCTTCTCCCATGGCGCCCAGCCCATAGAGGAAGGCGCGGCCTATATAGGTGCCCTTGGCGCCCAGGGCCACGGCCTTGAGTGCGTCCTGGCCGGAGCGTATGCCGCCGTCCATGTGCACTTCGATCTGGTTGCCGACGGCGGCGACGATCTCGGGCAGGCAGGAGATGGAGGACATGGCGCCGTCGAGCTGGCGGCCGCCGTGGTTGGAGACGATCAGTGCATCGGCGCCTGAATTGACGGCGAGCTTCGCGTCTTCCACGTCCTGGATACCCTTGAGGATCAGCTTGCCGCCCCAGCGTTTCTTGATCCATTCCACGTCGCCCCAGTTGAGGGCGGGGTCGAACTGCTTGGCCGTCCACTCCGAGAGCGAGCCCATGTTCTCCACGCCCTTGACGTGGCCCACGATGTTGCCGAAGCCGTGGCGTTTGGTGCCCAGCATGCCCAGGCCCCAGCGCGGCTTGGTCATGAGGTTGAGGATGGTGGAGAGCGTGGGCTTGGGCGGGGCGCTCAGGCCGTTCTTCAAGTCCTTGTGGCGCTGGCCGAGGATCTGCAAATCCAGCGTCAGCACCAGCGCCGAGCAGTTGGCCGCCTTGGCGCGGTCTATCAGGCTTTCGATAAAGGCGCGGTCCTTCATCACATACAGCTGGAACCAGAAGGGATGGCGGTCGGTGCCGGCCGCGACGTCTTCGATGGAGCAGATGCTCATGGTCGACAGCGTGAAGGGGATGCCGAATTTTTTGGCGGCGCGGGCCCCTAGGATTTCGCCGTCGGCATGCTGCATGCCCGTCAGGCCCGTGGGCGCGATGGCGACCGGCATGGCGACGGGCTGGCCGATCATGGTGGTCGCCGTGCTGCGGTTTTCCATATTGACGGCGACGCGCTGGCGCAGCTTGATCTTCTGGAAGTCGCTTTCGTTGGCCCGGTAGGTGCTTTCGGTCCACGAGCCGGAATCGGCGTAGTCATAAAACATGCGGGGCACCCGCTTTTTGGCCAGGACGCGCAGGTCTTCAATATTGGTGATCACGGGCACGGTCTTGTCTCCTCAGTCGCCCAATGCTAAAGCCTGGGGCGCCGCGTCGATTGAATAAATTTTGGCGGGCTTCAAATTATTTCAATACAGGGCGCCGGCCCCGGCCCAGGCCGTCTTTCTACCAGCTGCCGGAGGCGCCGCCGCCGCTGCTGGAGCCGCCCGACGAACTCCGGCTGCTGGAGCTGGAGCTCGAACTGCTGCTCGACGAACTGCGGCCGCTTCCCCCGCTGCTGGTGCTGACGCTGCCGGGAAAGAACCCAAACAGCAGGGCCAGCCCGGCCGCGACTCCGGTGGGCAGCCAGGACTCCCAGTCCAGAAAGAGCAAGTCCGGCTGGTTCTGGAAGGCCACATAGCCCACAATGCCGGCCACCACGGCACAGCGCACGCCGAACTCCAGCAGGCTGCGCTTCCAGGCCATGTAAGCACCCGCGCCGACCAGGCCCAGCAGCAGGCAGCCGATGGCGCCCCCCGCGGCGTAGAGCAGGCCCAAGCCGAAGGTCTTGGCGCCCACCACAAAGGCAGTGCCGACCATGAGGCACACCACCAGCGCAAAACCGCCGGTAACCAGACGCACCGTGCGGGAGCGGCCGCAGCCGAAACCCAGCGCGAACGCCAGCGGCACCGGGAAAGTGAGCAGGATGGCCGCGATGCCGGGACTCTTCAGGACAACCGCCGCCACCAAAGGCATCGCGGCGAGCACGCCGACCGTCACCTGCCACTTCCAGCGGTAGAACGCGCGCGCCACGCCCACGGCGAAACCCCACAGCAGCGACGCAAAAAAAGCCCAGCCAAAGGGTGTCACGCCGCTGTGCCTGTCCGGGGCCTGCACGTCGCCGCGCACCAGTGCGCCGATGTGGTCGATGGCTGCCGCCAGTCCGCCCGCGTAGTCCCTTTCGCGAAAACGCGGCGCCATCAGCTGATCGATGATGCGGCCCGCCAGCACGTCGGGCACGCTGCCTTCCAGGCCCTGGCCCACCTCGATGCGCATGCGCCTGTCCTCGGTGGCGACCAGGATCAGGATGCCGTCGTCGCGCGCGGCGTCGCCGGGTTTCCATTTCTCGAACACGCGCATGGCGTATTCCTCGATGGCCTCTTCGCCCGTGGTCGGCAGCATGAACACGACCACTGCCGCCTGGGTGTCGGCCTCCAGCGCCAGGATCTGTTCGTTCAAGGCCGCGACCTGGGCGGTGTTCAGCGTGCCGGTGGTGTCGAGCACGCGCGCGCTGTAAGGCGGCACCTTCACCCGCACCTGTGCGGCATCAGCCGGTGCGGCTAGCTGCGCGGCATCGACCGGTGCGGTTAGCTGCGCGGTACGGGCCGGCGCTGCCGTGGCAGAACCGGCCGCCAGCACGCACAATGCCGCCCACAGCACGGCCAGGGTCCGGGAGAGGCGCCGTGTGCCGGGCGACGATGGGGACGGCAGGGCGGGTGTGTGAGTGCCGGATGTCAATGTGGGTACCGGAGTTGTGAAAATCAGCGTGCCGCCGTCGCAGCGCCACGCGCGCTGGCCTCGCGCACACCGGCGCCGCGCACTTCGAACTTGATCTCGTCGGCGACCTTGCCGCCGGCATCGACCAGCTGCACCACATGCCGGCCCGGCCAGGGCAGCCACTGGGCTTGCGGGCTGCGCGCGAACTCCTTGCCGTCCATCAGCCAGCGTGTGCCCCGGCCTTCGGCGCTGAAGCTGATGCGCTGGTGTTTGGGCGGGATGTCCGGGTCCAGCGCGATGATGGTGCCCGAGGCCGGGGCGGTGATGCGCGGCGGGGCGTCGGGCTCGGCTGCGGCTTTTTTGGCGGACCTGGAGGCTTTGGCGGGGCGGGCATCGCCGGCGGCCGAATTCGAGGCGAACACCGCCTGCTCCGTGCCCTGGATAAACCACTCGCTGCGCGCCGCTTCCAGCGGCGTGCCGCCCTGAGGGCTGAACTGCGTGCGGCTTTGCACCAGGCCGGCGGGCGGCGTGGGCGCGCGGCTGCGCTCGGTCTTGTGCAGGTAATTCATCAACGCCGCCCAGATGGGCGCCGCGCCGCTGGTGCCGCTGACGTCCCACATGGGCGCGCCGCTGGCGTTGCCCACCCACACGCCCACGGTGTAGCGCTGCGAGAAACCCATGGCCCAGTTGTCGCGCATGTCCTTGCTGGTGCCGGTTTTCACGGCCGTCCAGAAGCGCGTGGCCAGGATGCTGTCGGTGCCGAAGGTGCGCGCGCGCGCCAGCGGGTCGGCGATGATGTCGGTCGCGATAAAGGCGGCGCGCGGATCGAGCGCCGGCCTGAACACCGGCTTGGGGTTCTTCCCGAGCGAGGGCGCGCTGTAGCGCCCGCCGTTGGCCAGCGTGCGGTAGGCGTTGGTCAGTGCCAGCAGCGAGACCTCGCTGCTGCCCAGCGCCAGGCTGTAGCCGTAGTAGTCGCCCGATTCCTTGAGCGGCAGGCCTATGGCCTTGAGCTGCTTCTGGAAGGCGTCAGGCGAGACCATGACCAGGGTGCGCACGGCCGGCACATTGAGCGAGGCGCCCAGCGCGGTGCGCGCCGACACCAGGCCCTTGAACTGCCGGTCGTAGTTCTGCGGGATGTAGAGGCCGCCGGCCGTCTGGATCTGCGAGGACGAGTCCTCCAGCAGCGAGGCCGCGGTGATGCGCCGCTCGGCCATTGCTTGCGCGTACAAAAATGGCTTGAGCGTGGAGCCCGGCTGGCGCAAGGCCGTCACACCGTCGACCTCGGCCGCGTCGCTCAGCTCACCCGAGGAGCCCACCCAGGCCAGCACCTCGCCCGTGGCGTTGTCCAGCACCACGATGGCGCCGTCCTCGACATGGCGGCCGCGCAGCTCGCGCAGCTGCTGGGTGAGGGTTTGCACGGCAAAGCGTTGCAATGGGGCGCGCAGGGTGGAGCGGACGGTCTGGCTCTTCGAGTTCGGGGAGCCCTCACCCCCGCCCTCTCCCAGGGGGAGAGGGAGTAAGGCGGATTCGCTGCGTTCAAGGCTGTTGCCTCCCGTCCCTTTGGGAGCGGTTTGGGCTGAGGCCGCGCGAAGCGCCAGCAGCCTGCGCGCCAGGTGCGGCGCCACCCCTTCACTCGGATCAAAGGCCCTGCGCTGCAGCGCGGCAGCGGCAAACAGGTCCAGTCCCTCGCAGTCCACTTTGGCCGGGGCTTGCGACCGCCGCGAAGGGCCGCCCCGAGCAAGGTCGGCCCCCTCGGGGGGCAGCACAGTACGCGAAGCGACAAGCGTGGGGGCTTGCATGATTTTCAACACGCCGCAAGCCCGCTGCGAGACCTGCACCGCCTTGGCATTGGGCGCGCGCACCAGCGCGGCCGCGATCGCCGCCTCGCGTTCATCCAGCCCGTGCGCGGCCTTGCCGAAAAGCGTGCGGCTCAGTGCGTCTATGCCCACCATCTCACCGCGAAAGGGCACGAGGTTCAGGTAGGCCTCCAGGATCTGGTCCTTGCGCCAGCGCGCTTCCAGGATCCGGGCCGACACCGTCTGCCCGACTTTCTGCGTGAGGCTGCGCCCGCCCGCGCCGGCACGCCAGTCTTCGTCCATCAGGCCCGCCAGCTGCATGCTGATGGTCGAGGCGCCGCGCGTCTTGGTGTTCCATAAATTGCCCCATGCCGCGCTGGAGACCGCGCGCCAGTCGACACCGCTGTGCTCGTAAAAACGCTTGTCCTCGCTGAGCACCAGCGCCGTGCGCAGGGCCGGCGACACATCGGGCAGCGCCACCCATTGGCCGCGCCGCACGGCGCTGTCGGTGCGCAGGCGCTGGAGGACTTCGCCGTTGCGGTCCAGCACCACGGTGTCGGATGGCTTGAAGTCGCGTTTGACTTCGTCGAAAGTGGCGACGGCGTGGGCGGGGCAGGCGCAAGTCATCATCACAGAAAAGGCAAGCAAACCTGCCTTGAAATTGGTCTTCACCTGTATCTCCATGCTCATGACGCGCGACTTTTCATCTTGGTTTCCTAATCTGCGTAAATCTGCGAAATCTGTGGATAAAAAAGATTCATCCGCAGATTACGCAGATGAACGCAGATTGAAGACAAGACGTTTGTATTCGAGACGCGGAGTGCCGAAATTAATGAGGAGTGCTCTTTGAAGTTTTGCGGCCTTCAGATAATTGATGACTTGTGCCTCTTCAATCCCCGATAACCCGCTGAGAGCTTTCAGCTCAACAATAAGTTCGCCAAAGCAAACGAAATCTGCGCGATAGATGGCGGTCAGCGTGACGTCGCGGTAATAAATGGGCAAGGCAGCTTCGCGTTCAAATGCAATCCCCCGTTGCCGAAACTCCCAGGTAAGTGCTTCCTGGTAAACGGGCTCCAAAAAACCATGACCAAGTTCATTATGAACGGCCATGGCCGCAGCAATAACGGCAAAGGTCTGCTCATCACGATTGTCTTTATCTGTGTAAATCTGCGTCATCTGCGGATAAAAGGTTTTGTAGAACGCCGCTTCACTTCGCGGCCTCCACCTTCACCCGCGCATTCGGTGACTCGCCGAACATCTCGGGTGCATACATGGCCTCGACCCGGCTAGGTGGCAAGGCGAAATCACCGACGTTGTTCAGGCGCACGGTGTATTCCATCTTGACCACGCCCTTGGGCAGGTATTCGTAATAGCTGCGGAAGGCCTCGAAGCTGCGCTCCTCGAACGCGGGCCAGCCCGTGCCGGTCTTCTTCTCGCCGCCGGTCGCGATTTCGGAGTCGCGGCCCAGGCTACCGCCCAGAATCGTCGCGCCGCCAGGCACCGGGTCGCTGATGACGACCCAGGTCATGTCGGCGCTGGCGTTGACTTCCAGCGAAATGCGGATCACGTCGCCGCGCGTGTAGGTGCCTTTGACGGCCTGCTCCACGGGCGTGATGGTTTTCTTGATCTGGTAGCCGGCGTTGAAGGGCGCCTTCAGCTGCACGGCCGCGATCGACTGCAGCGTGAGCCAGGGCTTGCCCGGGCCTTGATGCGTCACCGTCAGCGTGTCCTTGGGCGCCGTGCCCCAGGGCAGGAACATGCTGTTGTTGCGCAGGTTGCCGGGTGAGGCCGGCGCGCCGAAGAAGGTGGTCTGGTTGGGTGCGCCGGCCGCGTCGGTGGGCTTGACGCGGTCGACCTTGGCCCAGTCCACGCTTGCCACACTGGCGGCCGCGGCTGCCAGCGTCGCCTTGGTCACGCCGGCTACCGGCGTGGCTTCAAACTTGGCCGAGAACTTGTCGAGTGCCAGGCCGCCCCAGAGGTTGGCCGTGGTGGTGTGCCAGGCGCCTTTTTGCTGGCGCGCGATAAAGCCATTGGCCAGGCGGCCCATGTCGTCCTTCCACGTCGGGTCGTCCATCACGGCCAGCATCAGGCGCGCGGTGTTGACGTCGCCGTTGGTCATCAGCCACCACCAGTAGTCGTCCTTCTCGGTGCTGAAGACCAGCTTGGTACCCTGGAAGGACAGGCGCGAACGCAGCACCTGGTTGGCTTCGGCGATGCGCTGCTCGCGCTGCGGCACGTCGGCCACGCGTTTGAGGATGTTGAGCCAGTCGATCACCGCGTGGGTGGGCCACTGGTTGGGCGCGATGGTGATGCTGCCCAGCATGCGGCCCTGGGCCTTGCCGTAGCGCGACAGCGCCTCGAGCGCGGCCAGCTTGCGCACGTCCAGGTCCTTGCGCGGGCTCCAGAACTCGCGCTGGATGCGGCCTTCCACAAAGGCGATCAGGCCGCGCTCCATGGGGGCGCGCGCGTCGTCGGGCAGGGCGAAGGCCGGGTTGATGCCGGATGCCTCATGCGTGGCGGCCAGCAGGTAGGCCGTCAGCGCATCGCTGCCGCGACTCGCTTCGCCGTCGCGCGGCGGGAAGTAGTTGGCCAGGCCGTCGCTGTCGAGGTAGCTGGGCAGCTGCGCCAGCACGGTCTGCCACAGCTTGGTGTCGCGCAGGCCTACCGACTTGCTGGTCTTTTGCTCCAGGCAAATGAAGGGGTACATCGCGAAGTAATCGCGCACGCCGTCCATGCCTTCGGCCAGCTTGGGCTGCAGCGACATCTTGAGGCCGCCGCGGCCGGGCAGGGCGTCGGCCGGCGGGTTCACGTCCAGCGTGAAGCTGCCGTCGACCTGCACCAGCGTGGCCTGCTGCACCGTGAGCGGCACGGCCGGGATGATGCGCTGGCGTGCCTTGAGGCCGTCGCGTGCGCCGGTGATCGTGTCTTTCGCCTCGATCTCCCACAGGATGGCTTCGGCGCGCGTGAACGCCAGCTGTGCGGGCGCGGTGACCATCCAGGCCACTTCGCGCGCCTCACCGGCGGGGATGTCCACGGTCTGCGGTTTCAGGTCGAGCAGGGTGGCGCGCGGGCTCACTTCGACCTTCATCGCGGCCTTGGTGGTGTTGCGCAGGGTCAGCTGCGCGCGGAACTGGTCGTCCTCGCGCACCAGCGGCGGCAGGCCGCTGATGATCTGCAGGTCCTGCGTGGCGCGGATGGAGGTCTGGCCGGTGCCGAACAGGCCGGTGCCGGCGTCGGCCACGGCGACGATCTTGAAGGTGGTCAGCGCGTCATTGAGCGGCACCGTCACCACGGCCTGGCCCTTGGCGTCCAGCACCACATTCGGGTTCCACAGCAGCAGGGTGTCGAGCAGCTCGCGCGTGTTGCTGCGCCCGCCGCCGCCGCCGGCCGCCACGGCTTTACGCCCGTAGTGCCTGCGGCCGATGATTTCCATCTGCGCGGTCGAGGTCTCCACGCCCCAGGAGCGGCGCTGCAGCATCGCGCCCAGCAGATCCCAGCTGTCGTTGGGCATCAGCTCCAGCAGCGCCTGGTCGACCGCGGCCAGCGCCACTTCGGCGTTGGCGGCCGGCTGGCCGTTGGGCAGCTTGGCCGTGATGGTGACCTTGGCCTGGCCGCGCACCGCGTAGCTTTCCTTGTCGGCCTTCACGCTCACGTCGAGCTGGTGGGCCTTGGTGCCCACGCGGATTTCGGCCACGCCCAGGCGGAAGGCCGGTTTGCTCARGTCCACCAGCGCGGTGGGCGCCACGTATTCGCGKCCCTCGTACCAGAAGGAGGTCCACCATTCACGCGGCGCCTTGTAGCCCCAGGTGAAAAAGCTGTACCAGGGCACTTCGCGCAGGCGGCCGCGCAGGGCCAGCACGCTGACGTAGACGTTCGGGCCCCAGCCGTCCTTGATCTGCAGGTTGACGGTCGGGTCCTGGCCGTTGAGCTGCACCACCTGGGTTTCGATGACGCCTTCGCGTTCAATCGCGACCAGCGCGGTAGCGAAGCGGAAGGGCATGCGCACCTGGAACTTGGCCATCTCGCCGGGCTGGTAGCTTTTCTTTTCGGGCAGCACGTCCATGCGGTCATGGTCTTCGCCGCCGAACCAGAGTTCGCCCTGGCGCGTGACGTAGACATTGCTGGCCGCCTGGATGGTGTTGCCGTCCTTGTCTTTCGCGGTCACGATGAGTTCGACCTCGCCCGGCTCGCCGAGCTTGGTCTCGCACAGCAGCAGGCCGCGCGAATCGCTCTTGCCGCTGCAGACACTGCCGAGGTCTTTGGTCTCGGTCTTGTTGTCGTAGGTGTAGAAGCCGCCCACCATGCGCTTGCGGCTGGTGGTGGTGATGCGCGCCACGGCCCTCACCTCAAGCGACACGTCCGGTGCGACCTTGCCCGCCAGGTCCAGCGCCAGTGCCTGGAACTTGATCTTCTGGCTGGAGGAAACCCAGCCTTCGGTCTTGATGCCCGCCACCACGGCGGCCGGCCAGACGGTGGAGACGCTGCGTATGGTCTGCACTTCGCCGTTGGGGTCGGCGTAGGTGGCTTCCATCAGCAGCTCCTGCGGCTGCCGGTGCGTGGGGATGTCATTGATGGTGAGCTTGCCCCCGCCGTTGCGGTCCAGCGTCAGCGGCAGCTTGTCGGCGATCACGCGCTGGTCCTGCGAGGAGGTGGCTTCTTCATCGTCCGCCCTGGCGGCCTGGTCGCGGTTGATGCGCGGCGGCATGAAGTTGAATTCTTCGTAGTCGCTGTAGCTCAGCGATTTGGCCCGCACCAGCGCCGACACGCGCACCGGCAGGTTGACGGCGCCGCCGCCCGAGACGTAGTTGATCTGCACGTCGGTCGGCACGGACTTCACGTTGATCAGGGCTTTTTTCTCGGACGGGTTGATACGCCCTTCGAGCACCGGCAGGCGGAATTCCTCGACACGGAACTGACCGCTGGTGAAGCTGCGGGCGCGGTTGCCGCGGCCGTTGCCGCTGTCGTTCGGGGCCTTGAGCTGCACTTCGTAGACACCGAGCTTGGCGGCCGGCGGGACGGCGAAGGTGTTCTCGGCGCTCAGGCCGCCGGTGGCCGTCTTGCGCCAGCTGATGGGCTGGGTGTATTGCTGGCCGCTGCCCACATGGGTGACGACCAGTGTGGCCGGTGTGGCCTCGGGCAGGCCGAAGCCCTTGCTGGTTTCGGTGCGCAGCAAATGCTTCATCGACACCGTTTCGCCGGCGCGCAGCAAGGTACGGTCAAAAATCGTGTGCGCGCGCTCGTCGGGCATGGCGCTGCGGCTGGTCGGCACGTTGAAGCGCCAGGGCTCTATGCCCTTGTGCCAGTCGCTCCAGGTGAAGGCCAGGTCTTCGACGCCAGCCACCGTGCTGCGCGCGCTGACGAAGTAAGCATTGCTCGAGTCATTGCCCGGGCAGCGCGGCGGCTCGGATGAAAGGCCTGCAAAGTTGGCGATACCCTGGGCGTTGGTCACGGCCTTGGCGACTTCGGTGCCGTTGCAGCCCGACACGCGCACCGTGGCACCCGCCACCGGCATGCCTTTGTCCAGCGTGGTGACCCAGGCCAATGAGTTCTCGCGGCCCAGCTTGAAGTGCACGCCCAGGTTGGTCACCAGGGCCGAAGTGCGCACATACATGGTCCGGCTTGCGCCGTGGCGCTCGTCCAGCAGCGAGGAGCCGAGTTTCTGCGAGGCGATCTCGACCACGTGGAAACCGGGCGCCAGCGGAATGCCTACAACTTCAAAGGGGCGCGGGTCGCCGCCCACGGGTTTGGGCAGGTCCAGCGTCTTCACGCCGGCCTGGCCGCCCAGCAGCGAGAGCATGCGCGACTGCACATAGTCCTTGCCCTGCGAATCGAGCACCTTGGGCAGTGGGCCCTTGACGTCGGCCGCGGCCGCCTTGCGCGAGACCTCGTACTCGTCGTAGCGCTGCACCTTGCGGAACCAGGCAATGATGTCGGCGTCGGTGCGCGGCTGCAGGTCGCTGACCTTGCCAGCCGGGGCGCCAGGTGCCAGGCCCTTGACCTGCAGGGCCGCTTCCACATTGCGCAGGGTCACCGGCAGCAGGGCCGGGTCGCCCGGTTTGGTATTGGGTTCGGCAAAACGTTCGACGATGCCGAAAGGCGAGGCGGCGAATTTCGCCAGCGGCGGCATCGCGCCCGTTGCGACTTTCAGCGGAAAGCTGTCGGCGTTGCGCAGCGTGCGGCCCGAGGCGTCCTTGAAGTTGCTGGGCAGTTCCAGCGAGAACTGGGCCTGTTCCGGAAAGATGGGCTTGAAGGTCAGGTTGGTGACCACGTTGTCGCCGTCGCTGTTGCCATCCTCGAAAGAGGGCTTCAGCGTGTCCTTGTCACCCTTGAGGCGAATGCCCTCGGCTACCTTGCGCGGCACCGGTGCGTTGAAATTCAAGGTCATGGGCCGCATCGGCAGGCAGGCCGACTGGGCGTTTTCGCGCTCGCAGCTGAAGTTGGCCGAGAAGGGCTCGCGCACCTGGAAGTTGTAGCGTTTTTCGACCGAGTTGGGCACGCCGCTGGGCGTGCTCACGCCCTTGCCGTAGACCAGTTGCACCTTGGTGGCAGGCGTCAGGCGGCGGTTGCAGGCCAGCGTGACATAGCGCAGCGGGTCTTTGGCCGCGGCCTTGTCCAGGCCTTGCGACTTGAGCAGTTCCTCGCGCTCCTTGCCGTCGATCAGCTTGACGGGCACACGCTCGCCCAGGCCTTCAGCGGCGCACCAGACGTTCTCACGGATGCTTTGCAGCGTGGCCGGGCCGTTGAGCTGCAGCAGGAAATACTGCTCTTCGTCGATGCGCTCATAGGTGCCGGGGCGCAGGTTCTGCACAAAAGGGCCGCCGGTGTTGAATTTGTAGGAAGCCGGGCCGGCCACGGGCTGGCTTTTGGGCGACTTGAAGGTGCCGACCACGCTCAGCGAGCAGCTCACACCCGGCGGCAGGTCGTTCTCGAACTCGAATGCCCATTCGCGCTCGCTGATCCAGCGGCCCGAGCCTTTGGTGGCCTGCGCGTCGCTGCAGCTCAGCGACAGCGGTGCGGGCGCCTTCGGGTCGCCGAAATTGACGGCCCCCTCATCAAACTTGGCGACCACCTGCCGCACCCGCGCGACCTCGCCCTGGGGCGAAAGGCTGATGATTTGCAGGGCATGGGCATGCAGCGAGACCGCCGCGATCAGTGCCAGGGCGGCTTTTTTCATTGTTTGGCTCACGGTTTCCTTCTCCTTCGGGAAGCCAGAGCGTAGCTGATTTGTATGTAACAAAATGCAGCGGCGACCGGGAAAAATGCACCCAAGCCGGGGCTCGGGTGCCGGCCGGCGCGCCGGCCCTGGAAAGCGCGCCAGCGCAAGGGATTGTTTTGGCCGCGGCTATAGTGGCCGCAAATACAACAGGGGAGGCCTCGATGCGGACACGTTCACAAATTGCAGGGCGCTGGGTGGCCGCCGGGATGGCGGCATGCGCATTTCTCGCCGCACCGGCTCGCGGCCAGATCAGGCAGACCGGCCCTGAGGCACAGCTTGCCTGCCAGGTGTTTGACCAGGCCAGCGGAATGCGGCCGGTACTCGCATCCGCGCGGGCCGGCGACGCTGAAGCTTTTCCGAAACTCCGGCAGCACATGGACGCGCTGCGAACACTGATGGGTGGCAATCTGCCGCCGTCTCTCGACCGTCTTGCGCCTCTCGTGGGCGGTATGGGGTATTCGGCGAAAATTCTTCTTGAGAAGCCCCATGTCCTGCCGACGGTGCAGAACGGCCTGCACGACGTGATTCGCCAGTCACTGGTCCTGGTCAGCCAGGCCCAGGAGGTGGCGGCGAATGAACGCAAGGGTCGCCAGGCGACTTCGCGCGTCGCGGCAGCGCAGCAATTGCCAATACTGCTCGACAGCCTCGCCAGGAATGCCGGAAAGTTTGCCGCCACAGAAATGTCCCAGGATGCCGTTTTCGATTTCGGGCGCAACCTCAATGACATCAGGACATTGACGCATGCGCTGACAGTTGGAAACGCCGAACTCAAGATACCCGCGGTCAGCAACGCGCAGCAGCGCGCCCGGCTGCAGAAGCTTACCGAGGATTTCACTCCGATCTGGACAAGCGCAGGCCAAGCGCTGGGCAATTTGCAGGCGTACGTCACGGCGGACATTGCCATCAACCACCTCCAGAAGGCGTCGTCCGAGCTGGTAGCCGGTGTGCTGGGCGTCTGCTACGCGCCGGGAATCCGTGTGGAGCCGCGCGGCTAGGGGCCGCGGGAGCTGTGTTCGATTGTCTCCAACCTTTGTGAGAATTCCCATGCTTGAAGCCGCACACCCGGAAGGGATCACGAAGCCGCCAACCGCGCTTGTCATCGCAATCGCCGCGCGGGCATGGGTATAGTCCCGACAGGCTTCCTCCTTCCGGAGCTGCCGGCTGATTCTCACGAGATAGATCATGAATATCCTGCGTCATACCTTGAATACCATTGGCGGCCTGATCATGCTGGTCGCCGGTACGGCGCTTGTCGTTTTTCTGTCGACTGCACCGGGTCCCCAGACGGTGCCCGTGGCTTTCATCCTGAGCCTTGTTCTTGTTCCCGCGGTGGCGCATGTGGTCGCCGCGATGTCTGTCTGGCGCCTGGGGCGCGGCAGTTCGAACACGCAATCCGCGCTGGTGGGGCTGGTCGCCGCCACCATCGCGACCTTTGTCTGGCTGGCGTTTGTCCTGACCCTGTCGGAGCTTATCGTCCGGAGCGCTTCGGGTTTGCCCGTCTGGCAGCTCGCGGTTTCATTTCTCGTGGCCTGCGTCGTTCCGCTGGCTTCCGCACTTAATTTTCTGCAGTTGTGGCGTGTTCTCTCCTCACACCTGAAACCCCGCGCAGCGGCTGAGTCATAAGCTGATACTGACATTGGGAGCGTAAACAAATGTCCAACACAACCCCCTCAGCAGGCCTTTCATCCTTTAAGTCCCTGTTCGCCTACAAGGCCTGGGCTAACACCGAGCTGTTCGCGGCGCTTGCCAGCGTGGATGCGGCGGCATATCCCGCCCAGATCCACAAGGCGATCCGCATCCTGAACCACGTCTATGTGGCGGACCGGATCTTCAAGGCGCATCTGGAAGGCAGCGCCCATGGCTACACGGCGACCAATACCAAGGAGACCCCCGCGCTGCAGTCCCTGGCGGCGGCGGTCCAGGAACTCGATGCCTGGTATCTGGCCTACGCCAGCAAACTCTCGCCGGATGCGTTGCAGGAAGAGGTCCGCTTTACCTTCACGGATGGTGATTCGGGACTGATGCGGCGGGAGGAGATTCTGCTGCACATCATCACGCATGGTGGCTATCACCGGGGCGCAGCGGGCGAGGTCATCAGCAGCGCATCGGTCGCGCCTCCGCGTGACCTGTACACCCGGTTTCTGCATGCGAGTGAGCCGGGACGCCGCCAGTAGCCCGGGCTTATGGACTCCCTGATAGCGAAGGGATGCCAGAATCTCACCAGGGAGATTCGACATGCTGCAATGGCTTAAAAGAAAACGCGAACCGGACGCGACCGGCAACAACGGGCTTGTATTGAGCGAGGCGTTTCCTTCACACGAAATTCTGTGGCGCGTCGGCACCCATCTGCCCATTCCCGATTGGCAGCAGCAGCCCTGGCCTGAGGACGGCGACGAGGGCACGCTGCATCGCCACGCCAACGGATGGGCGGCGGCCTGGCTGGATGCGACGGGCATTGCTTTGGACGAGCGCTACACGCGTGCCGAATCGGCCAACTTCATGCTGCTTTCCGTCCTGGAGCCGCGTGCGACACGTGTCCTGCTGGATTATCTGGAGCGCTCGCGCAAAAGGGTGCTCGCCACGCTGCCCGGGATTGCCGCCGACCAGGGCCATGGGAAGACGGTCGTCATGGTGTTTGGGGAGGAGGAGAGCTACTACCAGTACATCTCCCATTACGGCAGCGGCTCATCGCAGCCCGAGGCCTACAGCGGTGGCATGTTCATCGACGCAGGCTACGGCCACTTCGTCTTCACCCAGGGCGCCTTTGAAACCATGGAACCTGTGGTGGTCCACGAAATGACCCATTGCCTGGTCCGCCACCTGCCGATTCCGGCCTGGTTGAACGAGGGCCTGGCCGTCAACACCGAGCACCGTTTTGTCCGGCCGCGCCCGCTGTACCGTCCCCAGGAACTGGAGTTCATGTTCGCCCGCTTCTGGAATGCCGCGACGATTCAGGAGTTCTGGAGCGGCAAGTCCTTCATACGGCCCGACGACGGCCAGGCCCTCAGCTACGAACTGGCCAGGCTGCTGGTGCAACTGCTGGGCAAGGACTACAACGCGCTCACGCGCTTCTGCGAAACGGCGACCTTCCAGGACGGCGGGGAAGATGCGGCGAAGACGGTTCTGGGCATGGGCCTGGACGATCTCGCTGCGATTGTGCTGGGGCCTGGGGAATGGATGCCATCCCCGGAGTCGTGGACCGATGGCACTGAAAAAGGGCAGTTTTAGCCACAAGGAATCAATGATGAAAAAGTATCGAACTATTGCCGGCGCCTTTCTGTCCCTTGTGCGCGGCGCTTGCGTGGCGTGCTTGCTGATGCCCGTGCTCTCCTGGGCCGGCGGCGCGGAATTCGCGCTGCGCTGGAGCAGCGGCGGGCCGGCTTCCGCGGATGAGGCCGTGACGGTGATGGGCCTGGAGGGCAGCCGCAAAGTCACGGAGTATGAGGTCGAGTACTTCACGGTGCTTGCGCATCCGGTGGCCGCAAACCCGCCGGCGATCGGCAGGAGGCGGATCCGGTCCGACGGCAAGGTCGAGCTGACACTGAAATACCGCAGTCCGCAAGCCTTCGACAGCGGCTTTGACACGAAGGCTGCCTGCGCCCTGGGAAAAGATACGAACATCAAGGTGGAGACCGACATCTCGGTGCTCCAGACGCTTCAACCCGGCCGGGCCTATTCGGTGTCCTGTGAGCGTGAAGCGAAGAAGAAGGTACTCGATTTCCCTGAGGCCATGCGTGCGACATCGATGGGCTGCAAGAATCGCATGAAGCGCGTCACCGTCGGCGTGTTCAAGGTGGAGGAGTGGCAGCTTCCCCAGGGTCGGCTTCTCGAGGTGTCGATGCCGGGAAGCGACACGCCACAAGATTTGGCGCTCTTCATGGCAAAGGTCAAGCCCTTGCTGGACAAAGGCGTGGTGCTCGTGGATGGCAGCAAGTCCCAGGCGGGGAGCGGTTGCAGCTAGGGCTGTCAACGCGGAAACCATTCCTGGCGTACTCACCAGTGTCCGGAAAGTTCGGACAATGGCGCACCCCTAAGGCGGCGTAGCCTGCGCCCCCTAAAGAATGATGTTGTTCCGGGGCTTCAGCAGGCCAGGCACCTCCGTCTCCCCCAGCATCTGCCTCAACTCAATCTCCAGCAACCGGCAGACCTGCGCCATGGGAACGTCATTGGCGCCGCCCTCAAACGGGTTCTCGGTGCTTTCGCCGACCTGGTCCAGCGAGATGTACATCCAGGAAATCAGCAGACTGAAAGGGATGGCGAACCAGCCCATATTGCCCGCCAGAAAGCCGCCGACGTGCGTGTTGAGCTTGTCGAACTCGCCGACGATGCCGAAGGGCAGCAGCGCCGCGAAGCTCCAGACAAAAATCGTGTTGATGATGGCGTACTGCCGCGGATAGGGAAAGTTCTTGATGCGCTCGGCCCGGCTTTGCTGGTCGATGAAGTCCTTGAGCGTTTTCTGCATTTCAATGTGCTGGGCCACCACGACCTTCTGGCCGGCGTAGAGCGCGCGTATCGCTTCGCTTTGCTCGCCCATGAGCCGCGTGGCCTTGCCGCGCACGCTGGAAAGCCGGGCCAGTTCCTCCTCGTCGAGGTATTTCCGCAACTCCTGGTCCAGCGGTATCTCCCTTTCGGGGATGGAAAAGAAGGTTTGCCGGTATTCGGCATTCGACTGGGTGGCCGCACTTTCCCAGACCCTTTCCGCGCGCAACTGGTAACGCAGCGCCGTCAGCCAGGCGAGGTGGCGGTAGACCAGGGATTTTGTTTTGTCGCGGTCAACCGGAAAGTCCCGGCAGATCAGGCCCCAGTAGCGGGTGCTGGTCGCGATCGCCGTCCAGACCTGCTGGGCCTCCAGCGTGCGGCCGTAGGTCTGGGCGTTCTTGAAACCCACAATGAAGGAGGTGGCCGTCCCCAGCACGGCGACCACCACCCAGGGCAGGGCGATCCACTTCAGGCCCAGCGACTGGTACAGCACCACCGGCACCGCCGTGACCAGCAGCAGCACGTAAATCCTGCGCCGCGTCCAATGCAGGAATTCGGTGAGCCGGTAGGATTTTCCGATGTGCATGAAGGGCCCTGCTTGAGAAGGCGCTGGTCCATGCGCCGGGTTGAAGAATGGTTTTTCGGCTGAGGGAGAGCTTAACGTCAAGGGAACTGGCGCACAACAGTTCGCCGGAACCGTGTAGCCTACGCCCATGGACTCCCTGATCAGCGCTTCCTCGCGCGCGCTGGCCGCGGGTGACGCGCTGGGCGCCCTCAAGCGGGTGGCCCTGCGCGACGACCCGCCGGCGCTGGCCTTGCGCGGCATTGCCATGGCCCAGCTGGGCGAGCACCCGCGCGCGCGGGAGTTGCTGCGGCGCGCGGCCCGCGGCTTCGGCGCGCATGAAGAACTTTCGCGCGCTCGTTGTGTGGTGGCCGAGGCCGAGGTGGCGCTGGCCATGCGCGACTTTGCCGGCTCGCCGCGCGCGCTGGCGGCGGCCTCGGCCACGCTGGAGGCGCATGCCGACCATGCCAATGCGCTCCAGGCCTGGCTGATCACGGCGCGCCGGTATCTGCTGCTGGGCCGGCTCGACGAGGCCAGGGCCGCGCTGGCGAAGTTGGACGCGCGCGGCCTGCGGCCTTCGCTGAGGGCGGTGGCCGAACTGACCGCGGCCGAGCTGTCCTTGCGCTCGCTGCAGGTCGGCGAGGCGCGCATGGCG
Source organism: Polaromonas sp. P1_G1 (assembly GCF_056405595.1). Lineage (NCBI taxonomy): Bacteria > Pseudomonadati > Pseudomonadota > Betaproteobacteria > Burkholderiales > Comamonadaceae > Polaromonas > Polaromonas sp. P1_G1. The sequence goes on along the minus strand of NZ_JBFUBU010000052.1, from coordinate 8,473 downwards.
CTGGCACGCGCGCAGGCGGCGGCGGAACGCGCGCAGGTGCCTGCCCTGCAGGCCGAGGTGGCCGAGGCACGGGCCGCGCTCGACAGGCCAGCGGCCCGGCGGCTTACCGCCGGCGGCGAGCAGGCGCTGCGGCTTGATGAGGTGTCGGCGCTGCTGGCCTCGGACGCGCTGGTGGTCGATGCCTGCCGGCATGGGCTGGGCGCCGGCGRGCAATGGCGGCCGCTGGCGCGCCGGCCCGTGCTGTTCGCGCTGGCCCGCGCGCTGGCCGAGGCCTGGCCCGGCGATGCCGACCGCGAGGCCTTGATCGCGCGCGTGTTCCGCACCCGGCACCCGGATGAAACCCACAGGGCGCGCCTCAGGGTCGAGATAGGCCGCTTGCGCGCGCTGGTCAAACCGCTTGCGGCCATCGAGGCCACCGGCCGGGGCTTTATCCTGAAGCCGCTGGGCGGGCGCGACGTGGCCGTGCTGGCCCCGCCGCTGGATGGCGACCAGGCTTCGCTGCTGGCGTTGCTGTCCGACGGCGCGGCCTGGTCCACCTCGGCGCTGGCGCTGGCGCTGGGGGACAGCCAACGCACGGTGCAGCGCGCACTGGCCGAGCTGGAGGAGGAGGGTCGGGTGCGCTCCCTGGGCCGGGCCCGGGCGCAGCGATGGCTGGCACCGCCGCTGGCCGGATTCACGACGATCTTGTTACTCCCCGCTTCGCTGCCGATTGGATAGAGTTACCTCCATAGCGCCGATGGACGGTGCAACAGGAGCAACGATGACGAGCAAGACCCTCAAGCAAACCCCCGAGCCCAAGGCGCGCCCCGCCGAGATCGTGCGCGAATACAGCTTCCCTGGCGTCGACGACGTCGCCGGCGTCACCCATGACGGCCAGCGCGTCTGGGCCGCCGCAGGCGCGAAACTGATCGCCTTCGACCCCGCCAGCGGTGAACAGACACGCACGCTGGACTGCGCGGGCGACGCCGGTACCGCCTTCGACGGCAAACACCTTTACCAGATCGCCGAGTCGCGCATCGACAAGATAGACCCGGCCACCGGCAAGGTGGTGGCGACCATCCCGGCGCCCGGCAGCGGCAGCGACTCGGGCCTGACCTGGGCCGAAGGCAGCCTGTGGGTGGGCCAGTACCGCGACCGCCGTATCCACCAGGTCGACCCGAAGACCGGCGCCATCCAGCGCACGATTGAATCGAACCGCTTCGTCACCGGCGTGACCTGGGTGGACGGGGAGCTGTGGCACGGCACCTGGGAAGGCGACGAGAGCGAGATCCGCCGCATAGACCCCCAGAGCGGCGCCGTGATGGAGCGACTCCAGATGCCGCCAGGCGCGGGCGTCAGCGGGCTGGAGTCCGACGGCGCCGACCTGTTTTACGCGGGCGGCGGCAAGAGCGGCAAGGTCCGCGCCGTGCGGCGGCCCAAGAGGGCTTCGACCGCATAGGCCGCGGCCGCATTGAACGCAGCGCACAAGGCATAGGGCCGCGCTGACAACCCCCTTCGGTCCCCGGACCGATACCGAGCGCACCTGTTTCCAGCACGGGTCGGGCAGCGCTTTGACCCATGCAAACCAAAACCCTGCAACAACGGCTTACCCAGCCAAGGAGCAACACCATGAAGCTGTACTACTCTCCCTCCGCCTGCTCGCTGTCGCCGCACATCGTGGCCACCGAGCTTGGCCTGCCCTTTGAACTCGTGAAGGTCGACGTGGTTGCCAAGCGCACCGAGCACGGCGAAGACTACCTCGCCATCAACCCCAAGGGCCTGGTGCCCGCCCTGCGGCTGGACGACGGCAGCGTGCTGACCGAAGGCCCGGCCGTCGTGCAATACCTGGCCGACCTGAAGCCCGATGCGCAGCTGGCGCCCGCCAACGGCAGCATGGCGCGCTATCGCCTGCAGGAAATGCTGGGCTACATCAATTCAGAGCTGCACCAGGCTTACATGCCGCTGTTCAATCCGGCCTGCAGCGATGAAGTGCGCAGCTCACGCATGGCCCATCTGCGCAAACACTACGGCCTGCTGGACGCCGCGCTGGGCCGCGCGACCTTCCTGCTGGGCGAGCGTTTCACGGTGGCCGACGCCTACCTGTTTGTGGTCACGCGCTGGGCGGAATTCGTCAAGCTGGACCTGTCGGCTTTCCCCCGACTGCTGGCCTTCCAGGCGCGCATCGCCGAGCGGCCCTCCGTGCAGGCGGCAATGCAGCGTGAACAAGTCGCAAGCACCTGAGCGCAAACCTTCCCGGCACCCACCCAACCCATCACCCAACCCACTCATCCAGGAGAACACCATGAGCAGCACCACTACCGCCGAAACCTCCACCCTGAACCACCCTGTCGTTTCCAGAGACAAATGGCTGGCCGAGCGCAAGACGCTGCTCGCGCAGGAGAAGGAACTCACGCGCCTGCGCGACCGCATCGCCAGCGAACGCCGCGCCTTGCCCTGGGTTCACGTCGAGAAAAACTATGTCTTCGACACACCCGAAGGCAAGCGCTCGCTGGCCGACTTGTTTGAAGGCCGGCGCCAGCTGATGGTGCAGCACTTCATGTTCGGCCCCGGCTGGGAGCAGGGCTGCCCGAGCTGCTCCTTCATGGCCGACCATACCGACGGCATGAAGATCCACCTGGAGCACCGCGACATCAGCTTCGTGGCGGTGTCACGTGCGACGCTGCCCGAGATTGAGCGCTTTCACCGGCGCATGGGCTGGAAGTTCAAGTGGGTGTCATCCAACGGCAGCGACTTCAACTACGACTTCCACGTGAGCTTCAAATCGGAAGATCGTGTCAACGGCACCGTCAACTACAACTACGGCATGGTGGAATTCCCGGCCGAGGAAGCGCCCGGCATCAGCCTGTTTTACAAGGACAGCGAAGGCCGGATTTTTCACACCTACTCGACCTATGGGCGCGGCGTGGAAGTCATGATCGGCACCTACCCCATGCTTGACCTCGCACCCAAGGGCCGCGACGAGCGCGACACCTTCTACAAGATGGAGTGGATGCGCCACCACGACCGCTACGAGACCCAGGCGGTATTCACCCCCGCGCCTGAGGCCCATGCGTGCTGCAGCGACAAAGCCTGAGCGGCCCCAGGCAGGCGCAAGCATCATGGCAAATCTCTGGCCCTGGCTGGCGGTGGTGGGCGTCGGCGCCCTTCACGGGCTGAACCCCGCAAATGGCTGGGCCTGGGCCGCCGCCTGGGGCCTGCGCTCACGTGACCGCGCGCAGGCGCTGCGGGCCCTGCTGCCGATCGCGGCCGGGCATGCTGCCTCGGTCGCGCTGGTGGCCGGCGCCGTGGTGTGGGGTCTGGCCATGGACCGCTTCGTGCTGCAGATGTGTGCGGGCGGTCTGCTGGCCGCCTGCGCTGTGCTTCACCTGTCGCGCCGCAGTCCCAGGGTGGCACGCGCACCCGCGGGCAAGGCCGGGCTGGCGCTGGCCTCCTTCATGATGGCCAGTGCGCATGGCGCCGGCCTGATGCTGGTGCCGGCACTGGTTCCGCTGTGCGCGGGAGATGCGTCGCTGATGGGAATGGAAGGGGCAGGGCCGCTGGCACTCGCGCTCGCGGCCGTCGGCCTTCACACCGTGGCCATGCTGGCCGTCACCGGCCTGGTTGCCGCCGGGGTTTGCCGTGGTTTTGATGCAGGCGCCCGCTGGCTGGGCGGTCGCAGGTGCTTAGCCGAGCAGGCGAAACAAGCCGTAGAGGGAAAGCAGGGCGGTTACGACCAGGAATCCGGTCTTGGCGGCGCGGGCACCGACCAAGGTTCCGATGATGCTGCAGGCGAGGATGGCGCCGAAGATGTAGGTTGTTTTCATGCCCCGATGGTAAAGCCTGGGCTCACCTGAAAAAGCCCGCTGTGGTGTGAAACCTACGCGCAAAACTCAGGCGCGCGAAAGCCGCCGCGAAGGCTGCGACCCGCCGCGCGGCAGGCTGGCACTGACCAGCGCCGCGGCCAGCGTGACCAGCCACGAGTAGTAGACCCACAGCAGGAAAGCCAGCAGCGGCGCGAAGGCCCCGTAAATCGTGCGGTAGGTCGGCACATTGGCCAGGTAGATCGCGAAACCCTGCTTGCCCAGTTCAAACGCGACGCCGGCCAGCAGGCCACCCGCGATCGCATCACGCCAGCGCACCACGGTGTGCGGCACAAAGCGGAACAGGCAGGCAAAGCCGGCGGCGCTCAAGGCCATGGGCCCGATGTTCAACGCATGCGGCAACCAGCCGGGCCGCGCCACCGGCAGCCCGCTGGAGGCCGCAGCAAGATAGGACGCGGCCCACAGGCTGGCGCCTATCAGCACTGGTCCGGTCAGCAACATGCCGATGTACAGGCCCAGCCGGCGCAGCAGTGGGCGCGGCTTTTTGACCTGCCATATCCGGTTCAGCGTGCCCTCCACGCTCATGAGCAGCGCCAGCGCCGACACCAGCAGCAATGCAAAGCCGACCTGCGTCAGCCCGCCGGTATTGCCCGCGAACTGCGCCAAATGCTTGAGCACCGTACGCGCGATGCCGTCCGGCAGCAGGCCGCGCAGCAAGTGCTCGCGAATCGCGTCCCCGGCCGCATGCAGGGCGGGGATGCGCGCGAACAACGCAAAACTCAGCGCCAACAGCGGCACCATGGACATCACCATCGTGAAGGTCAGGCCGCCTGCCGACTGCGGAAGCCGTTCTTCCCGCGCGCGCCGCAGCAGCCGGCTGGGCAGGCTGCCCTGGTTTCGGCTGGTGTTTGTCGTTGTGGTCGTCGTTGCCATGCGGGGAATATAGCGGGGGCTGTGCGGTTTTAGGCCTGTGCCTTCGGAAATGCGGGGATTTGAGGGGGTAAACGCGGCGTCTGCGCGACAAAGTGCGGTTGAGGATGGCGTTGCATCAAAATGCGGGTTCGATAGATAAATTTAAAAAACGTCCTGACTGGCGCCGACTACTTTCAGCAAAAGGCTTTAGTGTGACTGTCACCCCTGCTCAACTGCATGCATTGGTCGAAAAAGAGCTTGAGGGCATTCGCGACGCGCGTGTCGTCAAACATATTCGAAGCCTGCTCGTGGAACCGCGGGTTCTTTTACGCGCATGGGACTACGGGACGGATGGTGAGGCGTATCCGTGCTGGTCTGTGCTTGACCATGTCAAGTCATCAACAGGTATCGGTTACTGTGAGTTCGGATTTGGGCCTGAATGCCCGTGGGGCTTGGTTGGGCTGGCCGGCTTTGCCCATCAGTCATTGGGAATGGATTCCGGCTGGTTTTCCACGTTCGCCGAAGCATTCTTTGAATCCGCAGCCGCCACCGATCTTCCGATATGGCGCGTCTTCAAACAAGGAACGGGTCTTTATCCGGGTGTGGCTCTTACGACGGAGGCTGGTTGGGATTCAACATGGGAGAAGGTCTACGCACTGAGAGCCGCTGATCCCGATGACCGCTACCATTGCGTTCAAGACATTTGGGTGCGGTCAGATGCATGACGCCTCCGTTCACGTATCGCAACCGTAAGGCATGCGCATGCAAAGTCACACCGAGATAGGGATGAAGTTACATCAAGCCTCCGATCACATCAATGCCCCTGCCATTCCTCATCTCCTGCAAGCTACCCGCTGTCCGCCTGTATGAACTGGGGGATGGCCGCTTTCAGCTGATTGAGCAAGGCCCGATCGCACCGTTGATGTCAGGGTACCGCTATTTCCTGGTGGAGCGGGCGCTTGCTTTGTTTCTTGATCAACTTGGGCTGGAGCGAGCAAGGCAGGAGCCGGCCGTGCTGTTCAATCGAGCCACGGGCGAGGAAATGCATACCCATGTTCGTCTTCACATCAGCCAGTTTTTCACGCAAAACATGCTGCCCGACCTCCCGCTCGGAGGCTTGCGCTTGCTGACCTTCGATGATGAGCATTACTTTGCAAGCCCTGAACTGAAAGCCTGCCTGGAGGTCAGTGCGTTTGGCTACCTGCAGTTCAGCGAGGGTTTCAGCGGGTTTGCGGGGAATGCGGCCTGACCCTGCCCTAGTACCATCGCCGTTATGAAAATCTTTGGGTATGCGAACCAGCAAGTCGGACCTGAGTCTGTCGTTCCGGAGGAACTGGCGGAGGTCACCTTGTGTGCAACGCCGGGTGAACTCCGGCGCATCGGTGAGTTCCTCGTCTTTTGTGCCGCGGAGATGGAGCGCATGGGCGATGCCTATGACCATGTTCACTTGAGCGATCGCATGAAGGAATTTGGTGTTTCCTCACCGCATTTTGTTGTCGCCAGAGCGGAGGCCGTTTGATCTTCCTGAATCCTTCAACCACAGCCTCGAACAGCTTCGTACCCATGGTGACTCTACTTATCATTGGCGCGAACACCTGCGTGTGGGCGATTGGGCGGAAGTGAAGGTTGATGCCTGAGGTGCCGTCAAACCCGGATATCCTGCCGGAGACCGGTTTCGCCAGCTTGCCCTCACTTATTTTCTTCATAGGTATTTTTATGCGCGCTCGGGCCTGGTTTTTTCAAACGTTTCTCCTTGCTCTGCTCCCTGCGATGGTGGCGGCCACCACATTAGCTCCCGTCACAATCGCTGATCTCTATAAGGACKCTGACATTGTCGCGAAGGTTCAGATCCTGTCCGGCCAGGTTCTCGGCATCGGGGAGAACGCCTGTGGCGCGAAATACAACGCGGTGGTGGAAGAGGCATACAAAGGCGTGCGTCAAGGGGAAACCATTGAATTCGGAAACTTTTATGGCTACGAAGTGGGCAACCAGTACGTATTGTTTCTGGTCCGGCCAGGCCGCACGCATGAGCCGATGATGAGCACCAACTCCACGTATATGGATGCAAGACAGAGCTATTTGAAGCGTTGCGCGCCGCAGCTTCGCCGGCACACGGTGATGCACAGTGGAAATGGGGCGCTTCCCGTTTATCGGACGGTTGAATTCAATTACACAGATGCAGTTCAGGTGCCCAGGCGTTATGTGGTTCTCCCGCTGGAGACACGCGCCAAGCCCGCCAGGGTCGGGGAGAGAGGCGAATATTCCGAGATGGTATGGGTGCGCGCTGAAGACATGTCAAAACTTCTGAATGGCTTGCGGTGAGGGCTGGCATGTGTAGCTATTGGCCCGAGCTTTTCCAGCGCTAAACATCAGCATGAAAACACGAACTACTCGCAGTCTCTACTGGTTGACAGGGCCTCTTGTCGCAATCGCCTTGGTCACTTTTTCTGTTCTTGGCCGTGGCGGCCCGGGTTTCTTTTTCCTGTCGCTCGTAGGTGCTTGCCTGTTCATGTTTGAGACCCCGCTTGTCCAGGCTTTTCTGCTCAATACCGAGAAATGCAAGGACTGCCATGGTGCGGCTTGCGCTGCTGCGCTGCTGGTTACCTTGATGACGCTCTGCTTTCCAGTCTTTTTGGGCCTGTTTAATTTCTACTAAAAGGGCGAAGCTACGCGAGGAAATAACTTGGCGACAAAATCAGAAAAACTCTTTGCCGCGTATGCGCGATTCGCGCAAACAATTGTCGGTATTCCGGATAAAAAAGCGTGGGAGCTGTGTCAGGTCGCTGCTGGAGTTCCGGCCTTCGTCGCCGAGGTCCGTTCACGCGACCCCAAGCAGACAAGCTCGCAGATCGTCACCGGCTTGGAGCAGGGTTTGAGGGAAATGCCCGGCCTTATCGGCGAGGTTGATATTCAGTGGCGCGGGGCGGTTTCAAAAGCGCTGCACGACGCGATGATGGCGGAGTACCCCGAATTCCTGCAACTCGAGGCGGCGCGTCTGGAGAAAGTCGTGGCCCGAGGAAAGATCAGGACCGAAGCCGAGTTCTACCTGGTGAGGCACAGGATTGACGTTCTTGAGGGTGAGCCCGAGTTGCCTGAGCAGTTAAGGAATCTCTATGCGTTGGTCGAGGCATATGCAGCCCGTGCTTAGCTTGAAATGAGAGGGAGAAAATGGAAAAGGTCGAAATCTACTGCCCCAAGTGCGAATGGCGGCCCCGTGCCGAAGACCGGTGGTTTTGTGTACCCTCTTGCGGCACCGCCTGGAACACGTTCTGGACCAGGGCCGTTTGTCCCGGTTGCGGCGTCAAGTGGCCGAGCACGCAATGCTTGGCGTGCGAGGTCTACTCGCCCCACGAAGCCTGGTACCACTACCGTGATCCGGTGGCCGGTGAAGGGGAGCCGGTGCGTGAGGAGGAGAAGCTTGTTGCATAACTGTCCAGCCAAGCCAAACTCCAAGACGTTCCGCCGCTTCGGTGGAACTTGGCTGTTGCCAAAGGCCGATTCAAATTTGGAGACCTATGAGCATTGAAAAAACTCATGAACCCGCTGGACAATCCACAGCGCGGAGATACCGGGGCTACGGCTTGTTTGGCGGGGCCGCGGTAGGTCTCTTCGCTGGTGTCCTGATCAGTGGGCCTCATTTTGAAGAGTGGTCCGCAAGTGCATCGCTCGCGCTGGTCCTCGCTTGCGCAACCGGTGGCGCATTGATAGGCTGGCTGTTTCTTTCTATCGCCTCAGGGTCGGTGGCGGGTGGGGGCGCCTGG
>NZ_JBFUBU010000051.1:0-36147 GCF_056405595.1 Polaromonas sp. P1_G1 | reverse complement strand
GGGCTACCTGCCGGCCGATGCGGCCGCGCCGGCGCCCACGGCCGCCGCGCCGGCGCACCCGCGCGGCAAGGTGGACACCTACGCCTGAGCAAGCGCGCCCGGCAAATGCCGAAGTTGAAGCGTTTTCCCCCTGCTGCTCCGGCGATGCCCGGCCGGTGTTTTACCCAACAATCGATTGACCAACCCAAACCCACACCGCCATGGCTACCAGCACACTCCCAGCGAAGACCCTCACCTCGCGCCAGCCCTCGCCCAAACTCATCGCCCTGTTGATCGCCCTGTCGGTCCTGGCCGCCGCCGCGGCCGCGGGCGCCACCTGGTACCTCAGCAACCAGCGCAACGCCGAGGCCGCGCCCGCCGCCACCCTGCCGGCCGCGCCGCTCTTCGTGGCGCTGGAGCCCATGACCGTCAACCTGCAGCCGGGCGGCCGCAGCCGCTTCCTGCATGCGGCCGTGACGCTGAAGGTGCCCGACGCCAAATCCCAGGCCCTGGTCACCCAGTACCTGCCTGAAGTGCGCAGCCGGCTGCTCACGGTGCTGTCCAACCGCGCCTCCGACGCGCTGATCACGCCCGAGGAAAAAGCCAAGCTGGCCGCCGAGATCATGGCCGCGCTGAACCAGCCCCTGGTGCCCAACCTGCCCTCGCTGAAGATTTCCAGCGTGATGTTCACCACCTTCATGCTGCAGTAAGCGCATTGCCGTCAATCCGCCCAATGAAATCCGCCCATGGCCTATGAACAGCAGCTCTCGCAGGACGAGGTAGATGCGCTGCTGCAGGGCGTCACCGGTGACGCCGGCACGGCCAGCCCGAAGCCGCCCGCCCCCGCGGGCCCGCCGACCTACAACCTCGGCACGGACGAGCGCATCGTGCGCGGCCGCATGCACACGCTCGAGGTCATCAACGAGCGTTTCGCGCGCCACCTGCGCGGCGCGCTGCTGACCTTCATGCGGCGCAGCGCCGACATCTCGGTGGGCGCGGTGCAGATCCAGAAATACGGCGACTTCATACGCCACCTGCCGGTGCCGGCCAACATCAACATGATGCACATGAAGCCGCTGCGCGGCACGGCGCTGTTCGTGTTCGACCCCAAGCTGGTGTTCCTGGTCGTCGACAACCTGTTCGGCAGCGACGGCCGCTACCACGTGCGCATCGAGGGCCGCGACTTCACGCAGACAGAGCAGCGCATCATCAAGCGCCTGCTCAACCTCACGCTGGAGAGCTACGGCGGCGCCTGGCAGCCGGTCTACCCGCTTGAGTTCGAATACGTGCGCGCCGAGATGCACGCCAAGCTGGCCAACATCGTCGCGCCCAACGAGGTGGTCATCAACACCACCTTCCAGATCGAGTTCGGCCCCATAGGCGGGGCGCTCAACGTCTGCATCCCCTATTCCATGATCGAGCCGATACGCGACCTGCTGTCGAATCCTCTGCAGGACGAGATCGAGATCGACAAGCGCTGGGTCAAGCAGCTCTCGCAGCAGGTGCAGAGCGCCGAGGTCGAGCTGCGCGCCCACTTCCTGACCCTGCAGTCCAGCATAGGCCAGCTGCTCAGGCTGCAGGCCGGCGACGTGCTGCCCGTCGAGATCCCGGACACCATCATCGGCAAGGTCAACGGCGTGCCCGTCATGGAATGCGGCTACGGCACCTCCAACAACCACTATGCCCTGCGCGTGGAAAAAATGATCCACCACCAGGACAGCGACTCCAGCAAGGGAAAAGACCATGAGTGAAGACAGCAAAGAGCAGCCGGCGGCCGACGCCGACGACTGGGGCAGCGCGCTCGCCGAGCAGGCGCAGTCCAGCGCCGCCGCCGCGCCACCACCGCCTCCTCCGCCCGCGCCTCCACCTCCTTCCACCGCGGCCGGCGAACGCGTGTTCCAGCCGCTGCAGGGCAACGCCGCCTTCGAGATCGCGCGCGGCGACATAGACCGGGTGCTCGACGTGCCGGTGCAGCTGACCACCGAGCTGGGCCGCACCCGCATCACCATCAAGAGCCTGCTGCAGCTGTCCCAGGGCTCGGTCGTCGAGCTCGACGGCCTGGCCGGCCAGCCCATGGACGTCTTCATCAACGGCTATTTGATCGCGCAGGGAGAGGTGGTCGTCGTCAACGACAAATTCGGCATACGCCTGACCGACATCATCACGCCGTCCGAACGCATGCAGAAGCTGAACCGATGAAGCCTGTGTTCCGTAGCGCGATTCGAGCATTCGCCGCCCTGCTGCTGGCCGGCCTCTGCCTGTCAGCCGGCGCGGTGCTGCCCACCGTGCCCGCGGCCGCCGCCGAGCCGGTGCGCGCCTCTTTCGGCGCCGCCGGGCTGCTGCAGGCCGGGCTGGGCCTGGCCTTTGTGGTCGCGATGATCTTCGGCTGCGCCTGGCTGGCGCGGCGCTTCGGCCTGCAGGCCGGCGGCAGCGGCCGCCTGCTCAAGGTCGTCTCCAGCGCCATGGTCGGCCAGCGCGAACGTGTGGTCGTTGTCGAGGTCGGCGGCCAATGGCTGGTGCTGGGCGTGGCGGCCGGCCAGGTGCGCGCGCTGCACACCATGCCCGCGCAAAGCCTGCCCGGCAACCTCCCCGACAGCGACGCGGTGCCCGCGCCCCAGCGCTTCACCGGCCCCGGCAGCGCATTCTCAAACCGGCTGCTCGAATCGCTGAACAAGCTCAAAAAGCGCGACTGAGATGAAGAACAAGCTTGCCGGCCTGCGTGCCGGCGCGGCCCTGCTGCTGCCCGCGTTCATCGTGATCGCGCTGATGCTGCTGCCCGAGGCCGCCTCCGCCCAGGGCCTGCCCGGCATCACCAGCACCAAGGGCCCGGGCGGTAGCCAGACCTGGTCGCTCAGCGTGCAGACCCTGGTGCTGCTGACCTCGCTGTCTTTCTTGCCCGCGCTGCTGCTGTCCATGACCAGCTTCACGCGCATCCTGATCGTGCTGGGCCTGCTGCGCACCGCCATCGGCACGCAGTCCTCGCCGCCCAACCAGGTGCTGGTCGGGCTTTCGCTGTTTTTGACGTTTTTTGTGATGTCGCCGGTCTTCGACAAGGTGCACGCCAGCGCCTACAAACCTTTTTCCGAGAACAAGATCAGCGCCGAGCAAGCCCTGGAACGCGGCGTCGAGCCCTTCAAGCAGTTCATGCTCAAGCAGACCCGCGAGGCCGACCTGGCCCTGTTCGCCCGGCTCGCCAATATCGAGAAGCTCGACGGCCCCGAAGATGTCAGCCTGCGCATCCTGCTGCCCGCCTTTGTGATCAGCGAACTCAAGACCGCCTTCCAGATCGGCTTCACCATCTTCATCCCCTTCCTCATCGTCGACCTCGTGGTTGCCAGCGTGCTGATGTCCATGGGCATGATGATGGTGCCCCCGGCCACCATCTCGCTGCCCTTCAAGCTCATGCTGTTTGTGCTGGTCGACGGCTGGCAGCTGCTGATAGGCGCGCTGGCGCAGAGCTTTTATCTCTAGCGGAAGAAGAACGACTCATGACTCCCGAATCCGTCATGGCCCTGGGCTATGAGGCCATGAAGCTCTCGCTGCTGCTGGGCGCGCCGCTGCTGCTGGTGGCCCTGGTCACCGGCCTGCTGATCAGCCTGTTCCAGGCCGCCACGCAGATCAACGAGATGACACTGTCCTTTATCCCCAAGCTGCTGGCCGTCTTCGCCACGCTGGTGATCGCCGGGCCCTGGATGCTGGGCACCGTGCTCGACTACATGCGCAACCTGTTCTCGTCGATTCCGCAGATCGTCGGCTGAGGGCCGGGCGCAGCTCGGGCAAAAAGCCATGCAGCCGGTTTTTTCGGTCACCTCCGGCCAGCTCAATCTCTGGCTGGTGTTTTTCCTGTGGCCTTTTGTGCGCATGCTGGCCCTGATCAGCACCGCGCCCATCTTCAGCGAAGCCGCCGTGCCGCGCAGGACCAAAGTCGGCCTGGCCATGCTGCTGGCCATCGTGGTCGCGCCCACGCTGGGCGCGCCGCCCAGCGTGCCCCTGGTCTCCGCCGCCGGCTTCTGGATCCTGGTCCAGCAAATCCTGATTGGCGCGGCCATGGGTTTCTCCATGCGCCTGGTCTTCGCGGCCGTGCAAGCCGCCGGTGAATACGCCGGCCTGCAGATGGGCCTCTCATTCGCCTCCTTCTTCGACCCCACCAGCGGCGGCAACACCATGGTCATTGCCCGCCTGCTCAACGTCATGGCCATGCTGATTTTTCTCGCGGTCGACGGCCATTTGATGCTGGTCATGGTGCTGGCCGAAAGCTTCCAGGCCCTGCCGATCTCCGACGCACCGCTCGCCGCCGGCGGCTGGTTCCTGCTGGCCAACGCCGGCGGCGAGATCTTTGCCGGCGGCCTGATGCTGGCCCTGCCCCTGATCGCCACCCTGCTCACGCTCAACCTCGCCATGGGCATCCTCAACCGCGTGTCGCCGCAGTTCAGCATTTTTGCGGTCGGCTTCCCCATCACGCTGCTGGCCGGCATCGCCATGCTGCAGCTGCTGATGCAATACCTGGCGCCTTTCCTGGAGCCGCACTTCGCTGCGGCCTTCGCGGGCACGATGGGGGTTTTGCAGGGTTTGCGGCAGTAGCAGGCGACAGGCAGTGTCCGCGAACACGGACCCGGCTTAACAGCCTAAATCCCACAAACAATGACCGCGCGCGGACAATCCGCGCGGATTTCCCCGGCGAGCTCGCATACCGTTCAGCGTCGCCATTCAAAGCCCGGCCCGCCACGCGGTTGCCGGCTACTGGCACAGCCAAAACATCTCCCAACAAACGTGATCGCCATGGGCTTTGCTCAACGGGCAAAGCGGCGGGAGCTTTTCGAGAAACGGGGGAGCCATGAGAAAGAACACGAGCGGAAAACAAACCACCGTCTCCCGAAGGACATGGCTCGCGCAAGCAGGCCGGCTGGGCATGGGCTTGACCCTGCCGGGCATCAGCCGGGCAGTCGGTCCCGACAAAAAGAAACCCGCCATAAAAGGCGTGCCAAAAACCCACTACCTGGTCTCGGCCATCCTGCGCGAAGGCGTGCAGGATTTCACCTTCAGGCTGGCCCACTCAGTGCAATCGGCCGCCAGCGTGGACGAAGCCACCGGCCTCTTCACGCGCCTGGTGCTGGAGAAATACCCGGGCTATGCGATCGCACAAACCACGGTGACCGACATCGCCCTGCCGCCGGGCGCATGCACCGCAGGCAAGCCGGGCAGCCCCAGAAAACCCAGCCCCACCCTCTACATCGTCTCCGCCGCGATGAACAACAGCAGCGCCAGGGACCTTGACACCCTGCTGGTCAACGGCTGGCTGCCCGGCCGCAGCGCCGACGACGCTCTGGGCCGCGTCCTGCGCGACGTGAAGGCGAGGTACCCGGACTTCACGCCCTCCAGCACGCTGGCCACTGAACTGAACCTGAAGCTGGTCGGCTGCGCCGCACCCGATCCCGCGACTTACCAAGGGGAGCGTGCCTGATGAAGCGAAGCAAAAAAAACTCGGCGAACCGCACCGTGCTGGCCACTGCGCAGTTTTGCCTGATCATGGCCCTGGCCGCTTGCGCTGCCGCCATTCAGGTGCACGCCCCATCCAGCGACCAGGTCGGTCAGTCCGCCCCTCAAGTCACCACGAGCACGCCTGCCAATCCCCCAGGCTTCCGACTGGAAAAGTTCGTACTGTGCTACGAAGAGCATCGTCCTTCGGTGATGGGAAAGCCAAGCCTCATCAAACGGCATGACATGCACATCAGCATGCTGGTCCCGCAGGACGACTGCCTGACCTTGGATGCCAATGGCTGGCTGCGTGTGGTGCCTGGTCAGTGCACTCGCATGCCCGCGCAAAGCGCTTGCGAGGAGAAGCCATGACTTTAAGGAGCGCTGCCATGAAACCGATCCAGCTTCGCTTTATCCCCCATGGAGTTCTCGCATTCGCGCTGCTTGCCGCAGCCACCTGCCATGCCGCTCAAACGGACAAACTCCTCAAGACGTACGCCCTGACGCCATCTACGCAGGAGGATGCTTCTGGCTATGCGTCGGGATATTGGTTCGTGCAATTTATTCAATTTTTCTTGGGGATCGGCTCGCACTGCTAAATAAGCAAGTTCGTCATCAACAAGTTTCCTGCGTGCAAGCGAAAACCGATGAGATTGCAATCAACCCTACTTTAAAAAACTGAAAGAGTCGAGGAATTATGCGAAAAACATCTCTCAATAAAGTCATGCGACGACTTTTCCGTGTACTCACAGCCCTCATTGGGGGAGTGCTTGTCACAGTACTTCTTGAGGCAGGCTTGTGGATGGCTCTATTTCATTTTTTTCCTGGCGAACCTGACGATTCAGGCTTTGGAGGAGCTGGAGCAATTGCATTGTTAGTCATCACTGGATGCGTAGGAATCCCTTTGTTTTCAACCATTGCATATTTTTTCTTGAGAAAACGTTTTACTAAAGAAGGAAATTGAAATGACGACTAACGTCAATCTCTCTCTGTATTTTTCGGGTCCTATCCCCCCTGGTTTCGACGCAAATGCAAATATCGATCTCGCGAAGCAGTATGCAGCCAGCCACACGCCAGGGGAAGTATTGGACTGGTTTAACCACATGGCAAGGAATAACAAGGATGGGCATTTACCTCAGAGCGTCTCTTGGGATTTCAAGCAAATTGATCCCCGATATGCTGATTTTGGAAACTTCTGGTATGGCTTTATCGGAAAAGCAGTTGGTATATCTGACGCAGCATTGAAAATAGCCGCAGGAGTTGCGCAAGGAAAGGCTAACGGATTAAGCGACTCGGGTGCGGTATGGCGAACTCTGACTGCACCGGAGTACGGCGATAACCCAGGCGACCAAGCTCAGATTCAATCCGGCATTAATGCGGCAGCGACCACGCGTATTGCGGAGCCAGATCGGATAACCAATACCAATCTTGTAATAGCAAGATTAAGTGGCGACATAAAAAACTTTCAAGGTACGCTGCCTGCTCCCGCCTATGACAGCTCCACCACAAGCACGATCGGCTTACCCAGTCCAATATTCGAATACGTCAATCCGCATACGGTAAAGATTCTCGCGGGAGGTAATCTCTATAGGATTGCAGAACTGGAATTCAAGAGCGGAAACAATATTTCTGCTGAAGACCTCCGTATTTTCAACTCCATAGCGGACCCAACAAAACTCGGCATCAATTCTCTGGTTATGGTTCCCAAGCGTGTGGGTGACAGCTTGCAAATCCAATTTGACGCCGTTCTGTACTCTCTTAATCCAAGGACTGGGGAATACGAATTCTCGACAAAAGACTTGCAGGGCAATGCAGTCAAGTGGCAACGGATGGTTGGCCCCGACGGAAAATATAGAGATAGATATGCAGTGACGTCGGCTAGTGATGGGTCAGTCCAAGAAACCTTTTCGCCTGTAGCCAATGCCTATGGCATTGATTTTCAAAATCTAGTCCCCAACAGTCTCATCACCCTCGACACCGCAGGCGACTTTTCTCGTGCGGATCGCATCGACAAAAACTCCGTTGACCTGAACGCCGGCCGGGGCGATACCAACAACCTGCCGGCGGAAGTCAAACTCAGCGGGGATTTGGCCAATGCGTCACCTGCCCTGAAGGCCGAGATCAGCCGCATTGCCAGCGAAGGCCAGAACACCTGGGCGGCCGAAGGGCGTGATGCTCGACAGGTTAACAACAGCTATACCCCGCCCACTGATGTCGCACCGCTGATAAACAGCCTGGGAATGGCGGCCAGTGAAAGCCTGGTCAACCCCGTCTGGGACAACCGCCCTGCAAGCAACTCCGGTTCGACCAGCACCGCGCCCTCCACCACTCAGCCGCCTACGACCACTCAGTCAAGTTCCCCGGTACGCCTAGGCCCCGCCCAAATATCGATCAATCAATATTTGATGAACGGTATGGAGGTTATCACTACCCGTTTCGAGGATCCATATGGAAAAACACGCGAAATTGGCAAAGAGAGGGAGGGGCTGATTATTAGAATTGACGGTTTGATTGATGATCGACCGGCCCCGGATGATGCCGTCCTCATCCATTCAAGCAGCTTCACCTTGTCTGACTCGAACTTCTACGACGCCTTGTCTTATGCGGACGGGGGTTCTGACGGTTTTGACGACGGCAATACGGTGGATTTTGCCAACAATATCCTGGTTGCGGCAGGGCTTGCCAGAAACGGCGTTGGCGACCAGCAATACTCTTTTACGGCCACGCCTATCACCATAGATCCAGCGCTGCGGATTCCCGGCCTTGCGGCGTACCTCAGTATCGCCACCCTGTCGGGACAATATGCTTTCGACACAGCCTATGTCATGGGGAACTCATGGAGCACCTTGTGGGGCGACGACCAGGGGTACTGGGCACTGGAGGACATTGCAAGGATTGTGGCCATACTAGGCGAGCCAAGCAGTCAAGCCTATTTTGATTTGTTCAATGATGCCTGGACCGCGGCAGGCGGTTCACCCATTGCCATTGACCTCACCGGGGACGGTGTCAATACCATCAGCTTTGCCTCATCAACGGTCAAGTTCGATGTCAGCGGTGACAACGTAGCTGACCAGACTGGGTGGCTCTCTGCTCAGGATGCGTTTGTGGCTTACGACCAAAACGGCAATGGAAAAATTGACGGCGTCAATGAGCTGTTTGGCGGCCTGCAAAGAGGCCAGGGCTATGCCAAGCTGGCGGAGTTTGATTCCAACCATGATCAGGTCATCTCAAATCTCGACCAATCATTTTCATCGCTCAGACTGTGGCGCGATTCGAACAGCAACGGCGTCACCGACACCGGCGAGTTGATGTCGCTCGCAGACGGCAAAGTCAGCGGACTGGATCTGCGCTACCTGACGCAGGAAGTTCGCGACCAGGGGAATTTGCTTGGCGAGGTCTCCACGGCAACCGTGAACGGCGTCAAGCGTCCAATGGCTGACGTGTACTTCCGATTTGTCGACGGCGCGACGACCTCCAGCGGCACCGGCCAGATTGTCAGCACTGATGCCGGCACCAAAAGTTATATCTCCAACAATACGCTAGGCGAAATCCTGAGCACGGCGAACAAGGCCGTCAACAATCTTTATGCCGGATCGGGGAATGACAGCCTGACAGGTGATGCGGGCATTAACTGGCTGTCCGGCGGCAATGGATCGGACAGCTTCAACGCCGAAGCGGGGGATGACGTGCTACTGGTGGACGCTGCGGACAGTCAGGTCAATATCCACGCGGGCGCCGGGATCGATCTGATCCGCGTGACCGGCGGCGCCGGGGTGGTGCTGAATTTGGCAATCGTGGAGGCCGAGGTGGCTGAAGGTGGCGACGGCAATGACGTGTTCATTGGCGGCGGGCGCAGCACCGTGGTGATCAGCGGAGGTTCAGGCGACGACATCCTGGTGGGTAGCGCCGCCAACGACGTGCTGGCCGGGGATGCCGGCAATGACCTGGTCGACGGAGGTGCTGGTGACGACCTGGTGCGCGGAGGTGTCGGCGACGACGTCCTGATAGGAGGCCTTGGAGTCGATATCTTGGCGGGTGGCGTCGGCGATGATGTCTATGGCGTAGACAACACGCTCGACACCGTGTTTGAAAACGCCAACGAGGGCAACGACACGATGCAAAGCACCGTGAGCTACACCTTGAGTACCAATGTTGAGAACCTGACCCTGATGGGCAATGATGCCCTCAACGGCACCGGCAACGCTTTGAACAATACGATCACCGGCAACAGTGCGGCCAATGTACTGGACGGCGGCGCAGGCGCGGACACCTTGAATGGCGGAGACGGTGATGATCGTTATCGCTTCAACCTGGGCAGCGGATGTGACACCCTCGTAGACCGCAGCGGGAACGACCGAATCGTGTTTGGCGCTGGCATCAGCGCTGCGCAAACCAGCGCCAGCATGGCTAACGGACAGGTCACATTGTCTGTGACATCCGGCGACAGCGTAAGTTTTGCGGCAGCGGCCTTTAACAACTACGCCATTGAGCAGTTCGAGTTTTCTAATGGCAGCGTGCTGAGCACGACCTGGCTCAACACCCTGCTTGATACTGCCCCCACCGGTGCCAACAAAACCCTGACGCTCAATGAAGACGGCAACTATGTGATCACCGCCGCCGATCTGGGTTTTGTCGACGTCAATCCCGGCGACAGCCTAAGCGCGGTACGCATCGACAGTTTTCCCGTGGCCGGCAGCCTGAAGCTGAACGGCACAGCCGTTACCACCGCGCAAGTCATCAGCGCCGCCGATCTGGCCGCCGCGCGCCTGCTGTTCAGCCCGGCCGCCAATGCCAACGGCAACAGCTACGCCAGCCTGTCGTTCTCGGTCAAGGACCAATACGGCGCGTTTGATGTTGCGCCCAACACCCTGACCTTCAACGTCACAGCGGTCAATGACGCTCCCTCGTTGACTGGAACAAAGGCCGCACTGGCGGCGGGCACGGAAGATACGACTTACACCGTCACCCAGACCAGCTTGCTGGCGGGTTTCAGCGACGTGGAAGGCAGCGCCTTGTCGGTGGTTGGCCTGAGCGCCAGTAATGGCGCATTGTCGGCGTTCAATGCAGCGACCGGTAGTTGGACCTTTACCCCCAATGCCAACTACAACGGCACGGTCAACTTGAGCTACGGCGTCAGCGACGGCACGATAAACACCCCAGCCACGCAGAGCTTCACGCTGGCGGCGGTCAACGATGCGCCCACGCTGACGGCCTTCGCGGCACCGCTGGCGACAGGCAATGAAGACAGTGAAGCGTTGGTCACTTTCGCGCAACTGCTGGCACAGGGCAATGAGGCTGACGTGGATGGCACGGTTTCTGCCTTTGTGGTGAAGGCCGTGAGCAGCGGCAACTTGCGCATAGGCGCGACGGCGGCCACGGCCACAGCCTGGAATGCGACCACCAACAACACCGTGGATGCAACCCGCAGCGCCTACTGGGCGCCCACACTGAACGCCAACGGTGCCCTCAATGCTTTCACGGCCGTGGCCAAAGACAACGGCGGCGCGGAGTCCAGCACGGCCATCCAGGCCAAGGTGATGGTCACGCCGGTCAATGATGCGCCTACCGGCACAGTGACAGTTAGCGGCACCGCTACCCAGAACCAGATCTTGACGGCGGCAAACACGCTGGCCGATGCGGACGGCCTGGGGATGATGAATTACCAGTGGCTTGCCAATGGCACAGTCATCGCGGGTGCTACCGGTTCCACACTCACGCTCGGCCAGGCGCAAGTCGGCAAGGCGATCAGTGTCAAAGCCAGTTATGCCGACGCGCAGGGCACGGCGGAAAGCGCCACCAGCGCGGTTACCGGAACGGTGGCCAATGTGAACGACACGCCCACGGGCACCGTTACGGTGCTGCGCGGCGGCTCACCCCTTACCGCCACCACAACCGTCCAGCAAGGCGATGTACTGAGCGTCGGCAGCACGCTGGCCGATGTCGATGGCTTGGGTGCTTTGACCTACCAATGGCAAAGCTCGGCCAATGGCACGACATGGAGCGCCATCAGCGGCGCCACCGCCGCGAGCATCACGCTCATCTCGACCCTGGCCGGCCAGAGCCTTCGTGTGGTTGTCAGCTATACCGATGGTTTCGGCACGGCGGAAAGCATGACCAGCATGGCTACCGCCGCCGTCAACCGCATGGTCGGCACGGCCGGCGCCGATACGCTGGCCGGCACTGCAGGTACCGATCGGCTCGAAGGCCTTGCCGCCAGCGACAGTTATGTCGTCAACCATGCAGGCGATGTGGTGGTCGAAAACGTCAATGAGGGCATCGACACCGTCAGCAGCTCGGTGGACTACACACTCACGGCCAATGTCGAAAATCTCACCCTGACAGGGGCTGCGGCCCTAAATGGCACCGGCAATGACCTGAACAATGCCTTGACCGGCAACAGCGGCAACAACACATTGACGGGCGGGGCCGGTGACGACAGCCTCGATGGCGGTCTGGGCAATGACACCTTGAAAGGCGGGCTTGGCTCCGACAGTTACGGGATCGACAGCGCCCTGGACACCGTGATCGAGCTGGCCGGGGAGGGTATGGACACGGTGCTGACCGGCCTGGACGGTTACACCCTGGCCGCCAATGTGGAGAACCTGACGCTGGGCGGCACAGCAGCCATAGGTGGCACCGGCAATTCGCTGGACAACATCCTGACCGGCAACAGCGGCGCTAATCTGCTGATGGGCGGCTATGGCGCCGACACCCTGGTGGGCGGGAACGGTGACGACATGCTCGATGGCCTGCCCCCGGCGCTGGGTACCTCCATCACCGTCTATGTGATGGGACCCACCACCGCGAAATATTCGGTGGATCGCGGCGTAACCACTTCGTTTGCGTTAGTGGATGGCATGATTCCCGGCGTATCGGCCGGCCAGTCGCTGGAGGTGCAGGGCGGGGTCAACCCGGTCAAGGTCTATGTCACGCCCGGCAGCCGGGTGGACGCCCGCTCGCTTCACACGAACGGAGACAGCATCTACCTGAGCGGGAAGTTTGCCGACTACAGCCAGGCGGTTGACCAGGGCACAGGGGTCTACACCTTCACCCGGATTGCAGGCTTGCCTGCAGGACAAAACGAAAGTGTCATGGTGACGGTGACCGTTGAAAACGTCCACCTGTACTTTACCGACGGCAGTATGGGATTCAACGCCTTCGCCGACGCGCGCCTGCTGGACTTCAATACCGATGTCTATCACCCCATCCAGCAAAGCTGGCTCACAGGCGGCGCGCAGGCCTGGCCGGCCAGCATCCCTCTGCTGAGCCAGGGCGCCGACCGGCTGGTGGGCGGCCTGGGTAACGACAATTATTTTGTGGAC
Source organism: Polaromonas sp. P1_G1 (assembly GCF_056405595.1). Classification (NCBI taxonomy): domain Bacteria; kingdom Pseudomonadati; phylum Pseudomonadota; class Betaproteobacteria; order Burkholderiales; family Comamonadaceae; genus Polaromonas; species Polaromonas sp. P1_G1. The sequence continues at coordinate 23,371 of NZ_JBFUBU010000051.1, read as the reverse complement.
GACGCGGGCGATATGGTGGTGGAAAACGCCAGCGAGGGAACGGACACCGTGCGCGCCAGCATCAGCTACGCCCTGGGCGCCAATGTAGAAAACCTCGCCCTGACCGGAACAGCGCTCAACGGCATGGGCAACTCGCTGGCCAACACGATCACCGGTAATAGCGGCATCAATGTGCTGATGGGCGGCTACGGCACGGACACCCTGATAGGCGGAAACGGCGACGACGTGCTGGACGGCCTGGCCCCGGCGCTGGGTGCCTCCATCATCATCTCTGTGGTGGGAGCCACCGCCGCCAACTATTTTGTGGATGGAGGACCGGCCACTTCGCTTGCGTTCGTGGGGGGCGTTCTGCCCAATGTATCGGCCGGTCAATCCTTGCAGGTGCTCGGCAGCATGAGCCCGGTCAAGGTCTATGTCACGGCCGGCAGCCGGGTCGACGCCAGCATGCGCACCTCGGCAGGCGACTGCATTTACCTGAGCGGGAAACTGGCCGACTACAGCCAGGCGATTAACCAGGACTCGGGCGTCTACACCTTTACCCGCATTGCAGGTCTGCCCGCAGGGCAAAGTGAAAGCGCGATGGTGCTCGTCTCCAATACGGATACTCGCCTGTACTTTTCCGATGGTTACCTCGTGATCAACTGCATCGCCGATGCGCGCTTGATGGACATCGGCACCTTTGTTTTTCACCCCATCCAACAAAGCTGGCTCACGGGCGGCGCACAGGCTTGGCCCGCCGGCTTCCCGCTGCTGAGCCAGGGGGCCGACCAGCTGGTGGGCGGCTTGGGTAACGATTGTTATTTTGTGGACGATGCGGGCGACGTGGTGGTGGAGAACGCGGGCGAGGGAACCGACACCGTGCGCTCCAGCATCAACTGCACGCTGAGCGCCAATGTCGAAAATCTCACCCTGACCGGTGCGGCGGCCATTAACGGCAGGGGCAACACCCTGAACAACACCCTCATCGGCAACAGCGCGGCCAATGTGTTGGACGGCGGCGCCAGCAACGACGTGCTGCAGGGCGGCTGGGGCAACGACACGCTCACAGGTGGCGCCGGCGACGATGTAGTGGACAGAGCGACGTCAGAGTCGATCAAGATGGTTGGTCCGATCGGTGGGTTGGCTAAGCTCGTTACCGGCGACCAGGTGATAAGTGAGGTCGCCATCTCTGGCGGTTGGCTGCCTTCGTGTCGTGTGGGCCAGACCCTGCAGATCTTGGGGTCATCTTCTGTGGACAAGGTTTATGTGACGGCCGGCAGTAGCGTGGATGCCACGAGTCTGGGTGGAGGTGTTGACGAAATCTACCTGACGGGCCGCCTGGGCGACTATACGGCTGCGTACTCGGGTAACACGATCACGCTGACGCGCCAAAGCGGACTGCCTGCCGGACAGGCAGAGGTGGTCAAGCTCAGCGGCGGCACGGCTGTCCAGCTCGACAACCTGTATTTCAGCGACGGATTTGTTAAAACCAACGCCTTTTTCAATTCCTTGAAGGCGAACACTGCGGTGGTGTTGGACACCAGCCAGCGCACGGATGCTTCCGTCGCCCCGGCGGTCTTCAGCGAAGGAGCCGATGTCATGGCCGGCGGCCTGGGTAACGACATTTTTATGGTCGACGACGCGGTCGATGTGGTGACCGAATTGGCTGGCGAAGGCACGGACACCGTGCAGAGCTATCTGGCCAGCTACACCTTGACGGCCAATGTCGAAAACCTGACCTTGCTGGGCAATCTGAGCGCCGGCGGCACGGGCAATGCCCTGGCCAATGTACTCTGCGGCAATGCCGGCAACAACACGTTGGCGGGTGGCACCGGCAGCGATACCTACACCGCCTATCGCGGCATGGGCCAGGATCGCATCATCGAAAACGACGCCACTGCGGGTGACACCGATGTGCTGTCTTTCGGTGCTGACGTAGCCACCAACCAGTTGTGGTTCAGCCACGCGGGCAACGACCTGGCGATCAACATCATCGGCACGTCTGACAAGATGACGATGCAGAACTGGTACTTGGGCAATCAATACCACGTCGAGCAGATCAAAACCAGCGACAACAAGGTATTGCTCGACACCCAGATCGAGAACCTGGTGCAGGCCATGGCAGGTTTCGCGCCACCCGCCATGGGCCAGACAAACTTGGCGGCGTCCCAGCAAACAGCGCTTGCGCCTGTGCTGGCGGCCAACTGGCACTAGACGTGAGCGCGAAGTCCACTTGCGGCAAAGCCGTACCGTTTCGATTTCTGGCCGCTATGCTCTACATGGCATCACTTCTGATGACGCCTTACCGGACCTTGGACCCGAACCTGCAGATGGGAGGATTCGAAATTTTGATCTTCGGTTGGGGTGGTTTGCCAAACACGTTAGCCTGGTTAGCGAATCCTCTACTCATCGTTTCCCTGATCGTCATGCCCAAGCGGCCAACTCTCGCAATCATCGCCAGCATATCGGCATTGCTACTGTCCATGGATTTCAGAGATGTCCAATCTCTCGGATGGGACTCCTCACGGGATGTCGAGGCTGGGCAAGTTATCTCAATTGGCGTTGGAGCATACGTCTGGCTGGCAAGCGTTGGCTTTACACTTCTCGCCTCAATAGCCAGCGCCATTGGTCGGAGAACTCGTCATGCCAACACTTCCAGTTAGCCGCACCGGATCATTCAAGCCGCTGGCCTTCATGTGCCTGGCCTTGTTGCTGACCCCCAACATCGTGACGGTCGCACGCCTGCATCTGCTTTCTCGATTCGACCTCACGGTGACCTTGACGCGTTTTCTTGACTTCGGTACATCGCCCGAGATGATGGTTGCGGGCTTGCTGGCCGTAACGATAGGCATGGCGGTCTGTCTGGTCATCGCCGCACTGAGCGGGAAAAGGCCAACGCTGGCCGACAGGATCGCCATTGGGCTCTCCCAGGCGCTCGCATTTTTCCTGGCGACTGCTGCCTTGCTTCACAACCCGCAAGAGGAATTTTGCAAAACCGACCCCATCGGCTCGGCACTTGCGAAAGCTTTTGAACTTGAAAGCTGCAAGCTGACCCCTGATTTCTGGATGCAGGCCGGTATCGGCGGCTTGGTGGCGGCAGTTTTTTTGGTACTGGTTCTGCGAATAGGCCGTGCGGCTATCAAGGCTGTTTCCAGTTGACCTGGAAGCGCACCATGAGTGAAACTTCCCTGGGCAGAGCCGAACGGCAAGGGATGACGCCCCATTGGGCTTGAGGTGCGATAACTTTTAGAGATGGCGTGATACCAAAAGGAGGGGCAGCATGAAATTTGAATTTCTTCGAAGCCTGATTTCCTCCGTCAACATTGCCCTTGTACTCCTGCTGTTTGCGCATGCCGCACCATCAATCGCGAAGCCCAACGAGAAGGTCGCGGGCAATCCGGCGGCTGATGCCTCTCCCAAACCCGTTTGCATCTTTTCCGAAACCGCCCAGCAAAAAGCGCGAAAGCTTGTGGAACGCACCAACGAGTTCAAAACCGTTCAACGCGAGGCAAAACAGGCGACGCCGGAGGGTTACGTCGCCTACATAAACGGCCCCGCCATCGATCGACCGGAGTTATGGAAAGGCAGATGCCACCAGAGCGTGACGGTCTATGTCGACAGGCTGAACCGTTTTGAACGCCGATTCACCATGTTGGTAGACCTGGGAACAGGCAAGCTGTTTCTGGAAGACATCAATGGCGAGTACCAGGCACTGAAGAAGTCCGCGCCTGGCCGGGCCAAACCGGCCGGCCGCCCTACAAATAGTTAAACAAAGCAATCTGCTGAATCCGCACAAAAGTCTGCTGGCTGGCCTGCAGCGCCGTCTGGCGCTGGTAGAACTCGGCGATCGCGCTCGCGTAATCCAGGTCCTGCAGGTCTGAGAGGTAGCTTTTGTCGTAGAGGGCGCGGCTGTCGCCGGTGTCGCCCAGGGCGTCGAGTTCCTGCAGGCGGGTGCCGACCGAGGCGCGCACCGTGATCACGTTGTCGTGGGCGTTGGTGATTTTGCGGTTGGCGGTGCTCAGGGCGTTCAGCAGTTTGGACTGTGCGCCTGGGCCGGCGCCGTCGACCGGGGAGCGTAAAGCGGTGATCGCGGCGCTGATGGTGGCGAAGACGTCGGTGCCGGCGTTTTTGGCGGTGGAGGCATGGAAGCTGTCGCCGGCCGCGGGGGCACCGGTGATGCTGAGCTGCAGGCCGCCGAACTGGATGGGCGTGCCCGCGGTGAAGGCGGTGGTGGGCACGATGGACACCGGCGGCACGGTGTTGGTGTCGACCTGGTAGGTGGTCGGCGTGGTGAAGGTGATGACGAAGTCTTTGCCGTAATTGGCATCGGCGATGTTGGTCACCGAGGTCGCGCCGAACACGCCGCTGCCGGTGTTGTTGGCCTGGGCGACGCTGACATATCCTGCCCCGCCCTGCACGCTCTGGAAAATGCTGCGGCCGTCGTCGCTGCCGGGCATCTGGCGCGACACGTCGACCTGCATCAGGCGCTGGCCCTGGTCGCCGGCGTAGAGGATGCTGCCGTCGGGCTGCTTCACAAAGGGCGGGCTGCCGCTCTTGAAGCCGGCGAACAGGAACTGGCCGTTGCCGTCGTCGGTGTTGGCCAGGCCCTGCAGCTGGTCGAAAGCGCTTTGCAGCGTGGTGGCCAGGGTGCCGCGGTCGGCGTCGGTCATGGTGCCGTTGCCGGCCTCGACCAGCAGGCTTTTGATGTTCTGCAGCACGGTGGTCACGCTTTGCAAGGAATTCTCTTCCAGCGAGAGCATCTGCTCGGCCTGCTTGCGGCTGGTGGCGTATTGCGAATTCAGCGCGATGGACTGCGAGACCGCCAGCGCACGCGTGGCGCCCAGCGGGTCGTCCGAAGGCGCGAGGATTTTGGTCATGGCGCCGATTTGCTGCTGCACACGCAGCAGGCTGCTTTGCTGCGAGCCCATGGCGGTCTGGCTTTGTTCGTAAAAAGACTGGGTGCTGATACGCATCATGAACTCCTGGTGGCGCTTGTAGTGCCTGCGGCTGCTGTGTGTGCTTGTTTTTGAGTAAGTGAGCGCTTAGTGGCTGATGCCCAGCACCGCGTCAAACATGGTTGAAGCCGTCTGTATGACCTTGGCGTTGGCCTGGTACATCTGCTGGAACATCAGCAGGTTGGCGGTTTCCTCGTCCTGGTTGACGCCCGAGACCGACTGCTGGGCGCCGCGTATCTGCGTGGCAAGGCTGGTCTGCGCGGTGCCGGCGATCTGGATCTGCCTGGCCTTGTTGCCGACGCTGCTGACCAGCTGGGCATAGGAATCGTTGAAGCTGGCCGTTCCGTTGCCCATGGTCTTCTTGTTCTGCAGCGCGCCCAGCAGCAGCGCATTGCCGCCGTCGGAGATGCCGCCGGTGTTCTTGTCCACGGTGAAGCTGTCGCCGTTGGAAGGCGTGCCGCTGATGGTCAGGCTGACGCCGTTGAAGCTGATGGTCGCACCCGGCGTGTAGTTGACGGAGGCGCCCGGCACATAAGGGCTCGCCGGGTCGGGTGTGCCGTCGGCGCGCGTCACGGTGACGGTGGCGCCCGCCGGGAAACCCGACAGCTGGTTGGTGGTGCCGTCGTAAGTGAGCGTCACCTTCGCGGCCAGCGGCGTGCCGGGGTAGGCCGCGTCGACCTTGCCGGCGCTGATCTTGCCGCTGCCCTGGTTGGCGGCCGTGTTGCCGGTCACGATGGGCGAGGCGGCCGCGATTTTGGCCGGGTCGGTCACCAGCACGTTGAGGTCGCGCGCGCCGCTGCGTGTCGGCTGGATCAAAAAGGAATCACCGGGCGAGCCCGCGCCGCTGCCCAGCGTGAGCGTGACGCCGTCAAAGGTCGTGGTGTTCGCGGGCGCGGCGCCCGGGAAGCCCGCGGTCATGGGGATGACCTGGTTGTCCGAGAGGCGGGTCAGCGTGTAGCTGGGGCCGGCGCCCACGTCCAGGCGGTAGTCGCTGGTGGTCAGCTGGTTGCTGTCCGAGAACGAAGGCGTCATCACCAGGTTGCCGGTGTTGCGGCTGTTCGCCACCAGGCTGGGGCTGGCCTGCGAGAAAAAGTTGCCGCCCAGCGCGCCGTTCAGGTCGATGCCGAGCTTGTGCTGGGCGTTGAAGGCGTCCGACAGGGCAATCGCCATGCGGCCCAGCGCGTTCTGCGCGGGCGCCAGGGTTTCGTTGCGGAACTGCAGCAGGCCGCCCAGCATGCCGGCGCTGCTGAGCATGCTGTCGGGCAGCTCGACAGCGCGGCCGGCCGCGTTCACCGCCGCGACGGCGATGCGGCTGGGGTTGGCGGCGGAACGCACGGCCTCGAGTTTTGTGGCGCTGTCGCCCAGCACCAGGGTCTGCCCGTTGCCGATGGTGATGTTGTACTGGCCGCCGTCCTGCACCACCAGCTTGGTGCCGACCAGCAGGCCCAGCTGGTTGACCAGCAGGTCGCGCTGGTCCAGCAAGTCGTTGGGGGCCTGGCCGCCCGAAGCATTGCTGAACATCGCCACCTGCTTGTTGAGGCTGGCGATCTGCTCGGCATAGGTGTTGATCTGCGCCACGGTGCCGGAGATCTGGTCGTTGGTGGTGCTGTTCAGGCCGGTCAGGTACTGGTCCATCGAACGGAACTGGTTGGCCGTGGCCTGCGCGGAGCTGATCAGCTGCTGGCGCGCGGCGGGGTCGGCCGGCGTGTTGGCCACGGCCTGGATGTTGGTGAACAGCGACTGCAGCTGGGGCGCGAGGCCGGCCTTCTGGTTGGCCAGCAGGTTGTCGATCTGGCTGATCTGCGTGTAGTAGGTCGTCAGCGACTGGTTCAGCGACTGCGCCTGGTTGAGCTGCGAGGCCAGGTAGGCGTCATAGCTGCGCGTCACGTCGGCCACCTTGGCGCCGCTGCCGAAGAAGCCGACGCTGGCACGGTAGGTGCCGCCGGCCGAAGCGATCTGCGCCGACTGCCGGCTGTAGCCCGGCGTGTTGACATTGGCGGTGTTGTGGCCGGTGGTCACCAGCGCGGCCTGGGCCGCGTTGAGGCCGCTGAGCCCGGTGTAGAACATGTTATTGGACATAAGTCGGGTCTTTCACGGCGGCGGGTTGCGCCTGGGGAATGCGGGTAACGCCCACAGGCTGTCTATATATAGAGGGATAACGGCCTGGCCTGGGGAAACTTGAGGGTGAACCAGGCACATCGCAATTTTTGAGAAGAGTCAGCGGACCGGCTGTTTGGATCAAGAGCTGCTCACAAAACCCAGCGAAGCGGTCCTGGCTAGGCGCGCCGCCGCAGACAGTACACCAGTACGGCAAGGCGGCGCAACAACGCCAGGAGGGTTTTTGAGCGGCTCAGTCTCACGCGGTCAGCGAACGTTGCCACCTTTTGGCACGTTCCTCGAACTCGCGCAGGCGTTCTTCGTCGCCTTGCCCGGCCTTGTAGACCGAGTCGCCTATCAGGCCCTTGATCTCCTTGACCGCCGCCGCGCTGCGCTGGGCCAGGTGTTTGACTTCGGTTGCCACCGCGGCAAAACCACGGCCCTGCTCGCCGGCACGCGCCGCTTCGGCAGCGGCGCTGTGGGCCAGGCTGCGCGTGCGCAGCGCGATGCCGTCGATCACGCCAATGATGTCGGCGATCTTTTCAGCGGGCAGGGGGTCCGGCCTGGCGGCCGCCACACCGGGGTAGCCCAGCGTGAGAGGCAATTTTTCAACAGTCGATACCGGATGGCTGGTGGTCGCGTGCATGCGCACTCCTTGGAAATCAATGGTGTTGTTTGATGCAAGGCCGTGCCCGCGGCACGCCTCGCCCCTGCTTATCGGCCGGCTTCGGCAAAAACTTGAGCACTTGTTCACGCCTGGCCGGAAATTTTTAAACTGCGTCTCCCTCGATGCTTAAAAGGTCTCCCAGCTGCCGCCGGCCGCACCGGCCGCCAGCGGGGGTGCGATGGCCTGGCGGGCCTGGGGCGGCTGCCTCGGTGTTGCCACCGGGCGGACCGGGTTGGCAGGCCGACGCGGCGCGTGCACCTGCCCATCGCTTTCTTCGAGCTTGAACACGCTGACCGCTTCCGACAGGCCGCTGGCCTGCTCTTGCAATGACGATGCCGCCGCAGCTGCTTCTTCCACCAGGGCTGCGTTCTGCTGCGTGACCTGGTCCATCTGCGTGATCGCCTGGTTGATCTGCTCGATACCGGAGGTCTGTTCCTGGCTCGCAGCAGTGATCTCGGCCATGATGTCGGTCACACGTTTGACGCTGTCGACGATCTCGTCCATGGTCTTGCCGGCCTCGGCGACCTGCTTGCTGCCCTCTTCGACCTTGTCGACCGAGTCGCCGATGAGCGTCTTGATTTCCTTGGCAGCGGCTGCGCTGCGCTGGGCCAGGTTGCGCACTTCAGCGGCCACTACCGCAAAGCCTCGGCCTTGCTCACCGGCACGCGCGGCTTCCACTGCCGCATTGAGCGCCAGGATATTGGTCTGGAAAGCAATCCCGTCGATCACACCGATGATGTCGACAATCTTGCGCGAGGAAGCATTGATCGCGCCCATGGTACCGACCACTTCGGCGACCACACTGCCGCCCTTGACGGCCACACTGGACGCCGACACCGCCAGTTGATTCGCCTGGCGCGCATTGTCGGCATTCTGTTTGACGGTGCCCGTGAGCTCTTCCATCGAAGCGGCCGTTTCTTCCAGCGAACTCGCCTGCTGTTCGGTACGCGACGACAGGTCATGGTTCCCCGCCGCGATCTCGCTGCTGGCCGTGGCGATGGTGCCGCTGGCCTGGCGGATCTGGCTGATGACGCGCGCCAGTTCCTGCTGCATCTTGTGGATGGCATACAGCAGGCTGCGGCTGTCGCCCTTGCGCAGTTCCACCTGCACCGTCAGGTCACCCTCGGCCACGCGGTCCACGATGGTCGCGGCATAAGCCGGCTCGCCGCCAATCTGCAGGCCCAGCATGCGCGCCATGGCCACGCCCAGGCCCACACTGGCCGCGATGCCGCCCAGCACCAGCACCATCATGGCCAGGCGGGAGCTTTTGTAGGTGGTGGTGACGTTTTCCATGCTGCCCCTGGCCAGCTGGTCGCTGTGTCCCACCAGCTTCTGCATCACCTCTTCCAGCGCGCGGGATTCCTTGACCAGGCTGGCGCTGTCGTCGGCCACGCGGCCGTCGTACTGCGAGGAGTCCATGGACTGCTTGAGCACCAGCGCCACAAACTCGGTCATCTGCTGCTTGAGATGCGGCATCTTGCTTTCGTACTGCTGGTACAGCGACAGGCCCTTCTCATCGCCTTCGAGCAGGGGCTTGACATCAGCCATACGCGCCTCAATGCCCTCCAGGGCTGACGCGATGTCTTTTTTGCCGGTGTTGCGCTCGCCGATGGACGAGGCGGCCTGCAGCGTCATCTGCGCGCGGCTGGCGTAGAGCAGGTGGATGTTGGCCTCCTGCACGCCCTTGAGCACCTGCACCTCGCGGCCGTAAAGGCTCTCGGTGGCGGCGCTGATGCGGCCCATGTGGAAAATGCCCAGCCCACCGATGGCGGCGCCTATGGCCGCCACGATGAGGAAACTGCCGACCAGCTTGGTCATGACACGAAGTTGATGAAACCACTGCATATTTTTATTCCTTGTAGGGCCCCAGATGCGGGCGTTGAACTCAGTTAATTCACTTTCACCGGGAGCCGATCACAAAGCCCAGCGAAGCGGTCCTGGCTAGGCGCGCCGCCGCAGACAGTGCTACAGCACGGCAAGGCGGCGCAACAACGCCAGGAGGGCTTTTTGATTGGCTCCCTAAAGCGTCTCCCAGTCGTCGCCTGCCATGGCGAGCTCCTTTGTTTTCATTGCGGGTTTACGGCCGATGGCCTGCCGGGCCGGCGGCGGTTGCCTCAGCGGAGCGGTGGGCCGCTGCAGGGCAAAGTCATCCTCGAGCTTGAACACGCTGACCGCGTCCGACAGGCCGGCGGCCTGCTCCTGCAAGGAAGAGGCTGCCGCAGCCGCCTCCTCGACCAGCGCCGCGTTCTGCTGCGTGACCTGGTCCATCTGCGTGATCGCCTGGTTGATCTGCTCGATCCCGGAAGTCTGTTCCTGGCTGGCCGCGGTGATCTCGGCCATGATGTCGGTCACGCGTTTAACGCTGTCGACGATCTCGTCCATGGTCTTGCCGGCTTCTGCAACCTGTTTGCTGCCCTCTTCGACCTTGTCGACCGAGTCGCCGATCAGGGTCTTGATTTCCTTGGCCGCTGCCGCACTGCGCTGTGCGAGGTTGCGCACTTCAGCCGCCACCACCGCAAAGCCCCTGCCCTGCTCGCCGGCACGAGCCGCTTCCACTGCAGCATTGAGCGCCAGGATATTGGTCTGGAAAGCGATCCCATCGATCACGCTGATGATGTCGACGATCTTTTTGGAGGACGCATTGATCGCGCCCATGGTGTCGACCACCCCCGCGACCACACCGCCGCCCTTGACGGCAATGCTGGAGGCCGAGGCCGCGAGCTGGTTGGCCTGCCTCGCGTTGTCGGCGTTCTGCTTGACGGTGGAGGTGATCTGCTCCATCGAGGCCGCCGTCTCCTGGAGCGAGCTGGCCTGCTGTTCGGTGCGTGAGGACAGGTCGTGGTTGCCGGCCGCGATCTGGCTGCTGGCCGTCGCGATGGTGTCGGTGCCGCTGCGAACATTGCCGACGATGCCGACCAGGTTGTCGTTCATGTTCTTGAGGGCCTGCATCAGCTGGCCGGTCTCGTCCTGGCTGCTCACCACGATGCGGCTGGTCAGGTCGCCGGCGGCCACGGTCTCCGCGACCTTGAGGGCGCGGCCCAGCGGCCGGATGATGCCCAGCGTGAGCCACCAGGACAGCAGGCCGCCCAGCGCCAGGGCGGCGGCGGCCATGGCGCCCAGGCTGAGCCGGCTCGAGCGGTAGAGCAGATCAATGGCGCTCACCGTCTTGTCGATATTGGCTTTCTGGAAAGACAGCATGGCCTTGATGCTGGCGTCATAGGCTTCCAGCGCCGGCACGAGTTTGTTGTCGACCAGCTCCAGCGCCTGCGCGGCCTGGCCGTCGGCCTTGAGCTTGAGCGCCGCGGCGCGTATGCCGATATAGGCACTGCGTTTGGCCAGGCTGTCTTCGTAGAGCTTTTTTTCCTCGGGCGTGTCCAGCATGGCCAGCAGCTTTCCCGAGGTCTCGGTGATCGCCAGGCTGGTTTTGCTGATGCCCTTCTGGAAATATTCCTGGTCGTACGGGTCGCTGGTCTTGACCAGCGCGAAGGTGCGCACGCTGTTGGTGCTGGTCGCCACCAGCCAGTCAGCCGCCAGCCTTTCCTTGACCAGCGCGCGGCTCGCCATGTCGCTGGTGGCGTGGCCCACGCCCTGCAGGCGCCAGATGCCCAATGCCGCGATGGCGGTGAGGAACAGCAGCACCAGGGCGAAGCCCAGGCCTAAACGTGTTCCGATCTTGAAATTGCGGATGATCATGGATGTCTCTGTGTGGGGGGCTTGTTTGTTTAGGGGGCTGCGTGTGCTTTCCGCCGGTGTCAGGTGTTCATCTGCCGCATGATGCGCACCAGTTTTCCGCCGTACTCGGGATCGGTCGCGTACCCGGCGCGCTGCAGGCCGTGGGCGGCCTCGGCCGGGTCGCGCGTCGCGACCACGCCGGAATAACGCGGGTTGTTCGAGAGGAATTTCGCGTAGTCGGCGAAGGCTTCGTCATAAGAGCCATAGGCGCGGAAGGCGGCGCGCGTCTTCTGCGGCGCGCCGTTGACAAATTCGGTGGTGGCGGTTTCGGCCACCGGGCCTTTCCAGCTACGGTCGGCCTTGATGCCGAAGACATTGAAGCTGCTGCTGCCGTCTTCCATGCGGATTTCGCGCTTTCCCCAGCCGGACTCCAGCGCCGCCTGCGCCATGATCAGCTGCGCCGGCACGCCGCTGGCCTCGCTGGCACGCTGCGCGGCCGGCAGCAGGCGCGAGACAAAGGCCTCGACATGCGCCTGCGGCAAGGCGCTGCGGCTCAGCGTCGCCTGCGCGGTGGCCTCTTCATACACCGAAAGATCCACACGGCCGGCGGCGGGCGCATAGGCCTGGGGCATGGCGCGTGATTTGGGTGCCGCTGCGCCGGCCTCACCGGGGCGCACGGGCATCAAAGGCATGGGCAGGCCGCCGGTTTGCGGTGAGCTGTCGCCACTCGTCATGCGGCTCAGCTGCGCGTACATCGCATCGGCCAGGCCCAGGCCGCGGCCCGAGAGGTTTTGCGCAAGCTGCTGGTCCAGCATGGAGGTGTACATTTTTTCGGACTGGCTGCTGAACAGGCCGTCCGAAGGCGTAGCCTCGCGCATGCTTTTGAGCACCATGTTCATGAACATGACCTCGAACTGCTTGGAGGCCTGCTTCATGCCCTCCTGCGGGGAACTGCGCGCCGTGCGCCTGAGCTCGTCGACGCCCTGGATGTCCAGCGACAGGCGCTGGTCGAGGACACCGGTTCCGGCGATGGAGGTGTTGCTCATGGTGCCTAGATAATTTCAAGTTCGGCGCGCAGCGCGCCCACGGCCTTCATGGCCTGCAGGATGGACACCAGGTCCTGCGGATTCGCGCCCAGGGCGTTGAGGCCCTTGATCACGTCGGCCAGCGACGCGCCGCCCTTGACGACCTGCAGCGCGCCGCCACCCTGGCTCAGCTCGATCTGCGAACGCTGGGTGGCGACCGTGTTGCCGCCCGAGAAAGGGCCGGGCTGGCTGATCACCGGTTCGGTGTTGATCACCACCGACAGGCTGCCGTGCGCCACCGCGCAGTCGTTGATGCGCACCGTCTGGTTCATCACCACCGAGCCGGTGCGCGCGTTGATCACCACCTTGGCCACGGCCTGCGAGGGGTTGACGTCAAGGTCCTCGATGCGGGCCAGGAAACCGACGCGCTCTTCGGGCCGGGCCGGCGCGCTGACCTGGATCACGCGGGCGTCCAGTGCCTGCGCGGTGCCGGGGCCGAAGCTGCGGTTGATCGCGTCCACGGCTTTCTGTGCAGTGCCGAAATCGGTCTTGTTGAGTTCAATCATCAGCGTGCCGTCGCCGCCCAGCGGCGATTCCACCGCGCGCTCGACGATCGCGCCGGCCGGGATGCGGCCCGAACTGAGCTGGTTGACCTTGACCTGGCTGCCGCTGGCCGAGGCGCCCGCGCCGCCGACCACCATATTGCCCTGGGCCAGCGCATAGACCTGGCCGTCCGCGCCCTTGAGCGGCGTCATTAAGAGGGTGCCGCCGCGCAGGCTCTTGGCATTGCCCAGCGAGGACACGGTGATGTCTATGGCCTGGCCGGGCCGCGCGAAAGGCGGCAGCACGGCCGTCACCATCACGGCGGCCACGTTCTTGAGCTGCATATTGGTGCCGGGCGGCACCGTCACGCCGAGCTGGCCCAGCATGTTGTTGAGGCTCTGCGTGGTAAACGGCGTCTGCATGGTCTGGTCGCCGCTGCCGTCCAGGCCCACCATGAGGCCGTAGCCTATCAGCGGGTTGTCGCGCACGCCCTGGATGCTGGCGAGGTCCTTGATGCGTTCGGCTTGTGCAGGTGCCATGGCCAGGGCCGGCAGCAGCAGGCACAGCTTCAGGGCCAACGGTCCCAGGGATGAAAATTTCGGTGTGGTGCGCATCATGGTCGAAACGGGTTCAGAACGGCAAGACGTTGAGGAAGACGCGCTGCAGCCAGCCCATGGTCTGCGCTTCGTCGATGTAGCCCTTGGCGCTGTACTCGATGCGCGCGTCGGCCACCTGGCTGGAAGGCACGGCGTTGTTGGCGCCCACGGTGCGCGGGTTGACCACGCCCGAGAAGCGTATGTATTCCGTGCCTTGGTTGATCAGCATCTGCTTTTCGCCGCTGACCAGCAGGTTGCCGTTGGCCAGCACTTCCACCACCGTGACCGTGATCACGCCGTTGAAAGTGTTCCTGGAATTGGCGCCGCCCTTGGCGCTCATGACGTTCTTGCCGCTCGCGTCGGCGTTCTGGTCGCTGGAGATCAGGCCGCTGATCAGCTTGGGGACCACGCCCAGGATGGACGTCGCGCTGCCGGTGCGGCTGGCGTCGGCGGCCGAGTTCTTGCTGGCATTGATGTTCTCGCTGACCACAATGGTCAGGATGTCGCCGACGTAGCGCGGGCGCCGGTCTTCAAACAAGGCCTGCGTGCCGAAGCCGGTGCGGTAGATCGAGCCGTTGGCGGGCCCGGCCTGGCGCGGCTGCGCCTCGGCGCGCGCCGTCATGGGCTGCTGCACGATGGGCTCGCGCGGCACCTGGGCGCAGCCGCCCAGCAGCAGCCCGACGGCGGCCAGCGCAGGGCCGCAGGCGTTCGCAATCGGGCCACGCATCACAGCTGCGCCAGGCGCGCGAGCATCTGGTCGGAGGTCTGCACTGCTTTGCTGTTGATCTCGTAGGCGCGCTGGGTCTGGATCATGTTGACCAGTTCTTCCACCACGTTCACGTTCGACGACTCGACATAACCCTGGTTCAGCACGCCGGCGCCGTTCTGGCCGGGCGCGGTCTGGTTAGCGCCGCCCGAGGCGTCGGTTTCGACATAAAGGTTCTCGCCCTTGCTTTCCAGGCCGGCCGGGTTCATGAAGGTGGCGAGCTGGATCTGGCCGATCTGCACGTTGGCGCTGCTGCCGCCTTGCGTGATCGAGACCGTGCCGTCGCGGCCAATGGTCATGCCGGTGGTGTCCTGCGGCAGCGTGATGGCCGGCTGCAGCGGGTAGCCGTTGGCCGTCACGAGCTGGCCGTTCTGGTCGGGCTGGAAGGAGCCGTCGCGCGTGTAGGCATTGGTGCCGTCCGGCATCAGCACCTGGAAGAAACCGCCGCCGTTGATGGAGACGTCGCGCGGGTTGTCGGTCTTGGTCGGGTTGCCCTGGGTGTGGATGCGCTCGGTCGCGACCACGCGCGCGCCGGTGCCGATCTGCAGGCCAGACGGCATGCGCGTCTGGTCCGAAGTCTGGCCGCCGCTCTGGCGCAGGTTCTGGTACAGCAGGTCTTCAAACACCGCGCGGCTGCGCTTGAAACCCGTGGTGCCCACGTTGGCCAGGTTGTTGGACACGACGTCGAGCTGGGTCTGCTGCGCATCCAGGCCGGTCTTGGCGATCCAGAGGGAACGAATCATGGGAAAACTCCTGCGGAGGTAAAGGGGTCAATTGGGGGTGGTCAATGGCCGGGGCAAATGCCGTATCAGCTGCTGGACAGCAGCTTGTTGGCCTGCTGGTCGTTGCCCTCGGCGGTCTGCAGGGTCTTCATCTGCATCTCGAAGCGCCGCGCGTTGGAAATCATCTGCACCATGGCCTCGACAGGGTTGATGTTGCTGCCCTCGAGCGCGCCGGTCTGCAGGCGCACGTCGGGGTCGGCCTGCGGCGCCGGCCGGCCCGGCTGCATGCGGAACAGGCCGTCGTCGCCGCGCACCAGGTCGGCGGCGGCCGGGTTGACCAGCTTCAGGCGGCCGACTTCGGCGGCGCCCACGGCCGGGTCGCCCGCGCCTATGGCCGTGAGCACGCCGTCGCCGCCCACCACCAGTGAGGAGCCGGGCGGCACCACCAGCGGGCCGGCGTCACCCATCAGCGGGCGCCCGCCCTGCGTGCTGACCTGGCCTTCGGCGCCTACCTGCAGGCTGCCCAGGCGCGTGTAGGCTTCGCCGCCGTCGGGCAGCTGCACCGTGAGCCAGCCGTCGCCGCGCACCGCGACGTCCAGCGGGCGGCCGGTCTGCATCAGCGGGCCGGCGCTCATGTCGGCGCCCGGTGTGGTCGCCACCACCATGGAGCGGGTGCCCATTTCCTCGCCGACGACCGGCACCGCGCGAAAGCTGTTGATCTGCGCGCGAAAGCCGGGCGTGGACACGTTGGCCATGTTGTGCGCCACCGAGGCCTGCTGCTCCAGCGCCTGCTTGGCGCCGGCCAGGCCGATGTAAATCATCCGGTCCATGCTGTCCTTCGTTTTTTTTTTGAATATGCCTTGCTAAGGCATCAGCGCATGTTCACCAGGGTCTGCATGACCTGGTCCTGCGTCTTCACCGTCTGCGCGTTGGCCTGGTAGGTGCGCTGCGCGATGATCAGGTTCACGAGCTCGGCGGTCAGGTCCACGTTGGAGGCCTCGACCGCGCCGGACGCCAGCGCGCCCAGCTTGGTGCCGCTGCCGGGCGAGCCGGTCAGGGGCTGTCCCGATTCGGCGGTCTCGGCCCAGACGTTGTCGCCCTTGGGCTGCAGGCCGTTGGGATTCACGAAGGACGAGAGCACGACCTGGCCCAGGGTCTGGGTCTGCTCGTTGGAGTACTTGCCGGTGATGGTGCCGTCCTCATTGATCGCGAAGGCCGTCAGCTGGCCGGAGGTGAAGCCGTCCTGCGTGAGTTTTTTCGGGTCGTTGACGTTGCCGAACTGGGTCGACTTGGTCAGGTCCATGGTGAAGCTCATCGCGTTGGAGCCGTTGGCGAAATTGAGGCCGGCGAAATTGATCTTGCCGCCCACCAGCGTCGTCGGCGCGCCGGCGACCAGGTTGCCGTTGCCGTCGAAGCTCAGGGTGCCGGTGGCCAGCGGCGCGCTGTTGGCGACCACGGGCGGGCCGGCCGGCGTGGGCGCGGCGATCATGGCGCCCGCCGCGTTGAGCGGGTAGCCGTCGGCCGTGGCGTAGACGCTCCAGGCGTTGGGGCCGGTCTTCACGAAGAAGGTCGCCACCTCATGGGAGTTGCCCAGCGAGTCGTAGACCTTGACCGGGTTGGAATAGCTGTAGGTGGACGAGTTGTTGGCGTCGAAAGGCGTGGCGACGGGAACCGTGCTGCGCGAATCGAGGTTGTACTGCGACACGATGCTTTGTGTGGCCTTGGGCGCCATGGCCGCGGTGGGCAGCTGCAGCGGGCCCGGTGTTCCGCCGGCCACCGTGCCGTTGGCCGAGAGCTGGTAGCCGGTCAGGCGCAGGCCGCCCGCGTTGACGATAAAACCGTCGGCGTCCTGGTCGAACTGGCCGTTGCGCGAATACATGATCTCCCCGCTGGGGCTGGCCATGCGGAAGAAGCCGTCACCGTTAACGATGGCGACGTCCAGCCCGCGCGTGCTGCTTTGCACCGCGCCCGCGCTGAAGTTCTGCACCACGGCCGCGACCCGCGTGCCCAGGCCGACGCGGGAGCCCGCATAGACGTCGGAGAACAGCGTGTTGCCCGACTTGAAACCCACCGTGCCGGAGTTGGCGATGTTGTTGCCGATGACGTCGAGATTGCTGGCGGAGGCGTTCAGGCCACTCACCCCTTGTGCGAAACCCATGGTGTTTCCTTTTTGTTCGGTTGATTGCGTTGCTTGCGGTTGAAGGGATTGGGCGGCTGCCCTCGAATCGGTTTCCGGGTATGCAGGATCAAAAAATCAGAGCACCTGGCGGACTTCGTCCAGCCCGGCCTTGCGGCCCGCGCCCAGGTCCAGCGAGGCGCCGCCGTAAACCTGCGCGACGCTCGCGACCTTGGCGTAGGTCAGCGCCAGGGACTGCACGTCTTCCTTGCCGGCCTTGGCCGTCACGCTGAGGGTGTAGGCGCCGTCGGGCGCGGCGGCGCCGGTGCCGGTCTTGCCGTCCCAGTCGACCATCTTCACGCCGGGCGGCAGCGCGCCCAAGTCGAAAGTGCGCACGGTCTCGCCGGCCGCGTTCTTCACGCTGACCGTCACCGCATCGGCGGCGCCGGCCAGGTCGATGCCGAACTTCTCCGGGACGCCGTCCTTGAGCGCCACGTCCTTGCCCGGCACCAGCACGGTGCGGCCAATCAGCGCGGCCGACTGCAGCACCTGGCTGGAGCCGCTCTGCGCCAGCAGCGACTGCACCGCGCCGTTGAGTTTTTCGATGCCGCTGACGGTGCTCATCTGCGCGAGCTGCGAGGTCAGCTGGGCGTTGTCCAGCGGGTTCAGCGGGTCCTGGTTGTTCAGCTGCGTGACCAGCAGCTTGAGGAAGCGCTGCTCGCTGTCTGCGGCGGAGCCCTGCTGGGACACCATGGAACCCAACTTGCTGGCTGCGTCGGATGCGGCGGGGGCGTTCACGGCCATCAATCTTCTCCTGTGTGTGGAATAAGGGGCGCGGCGTTTACTGGCCGACGGTCAGGGTCTTGAGCATCAGCGTCTTGGCGGTGTTGAGCACCTCGACATTGGCCTGGTAGGAACGCGAGGCCGAGATCATGTTGACCATCTCCTCCACCGGGTTCACGTTGGGCATGGAAACATAACCTTCCGCATTGGCGGCAGGGTTCTTCGGGTCGTGCACCATACGAAAGGGGGACTGGTCTTCGATCACGCGCGAGACGCGCACGCCGCCTATCGCATCGCCCGGCACGGGCGCGGTCTCGAACACCACCTGGCGCGCCCGGTAGGGCTGGCCGTCGGGGCCGGCGACGCTGTCGGCATTGGCCATGTTGCTTGCCGCCACGTTCATGCGCTGGGACTGCGCCGTCATGGCGGAACCGGCGATCGCGAAGATGCCGCTGGAGCTGTTGAAATCCGCCATGGCTTTGACCTTTTTCTTGTGTGTGGGTGAGAGGGGGGCGGCTTACTGGGCCGCCGCCAGCAGCGACTTGATCTTGGCGCCCAGCAGCGTGAGGTTGGCTTCGTAGCGCATGGCGTTGTCGGCGAAGTTGACACGCTCCATGTCCATCTCCACCGTGTTGCCGTCTATGCTGGATTGGGCGGGCGTGCGGTACAGCAACTCACCCTCGCCGGAGGCATGCGCCTCGCCGGCCAGGTGGCGCGCCGAAGTGGTGGCCATCGTCATCGACATGGACTGGCGGCCGCGCTCCACCGCCTCCGTAAGGCGGCTGCTGAAGTCGAAGTCGCGCGCCTTGTAGTTGGGCGTGTCCGCGTTCGCGATGTTGGCCGACAGCACTTCCTGCCGCCGCGCCCTGAGGCTCAGCGCCTCCTGGTGGAAGCGCAGCGCCGAATCCAGTTTGTCCATCATGTCCGTTTCTCCGTCGTTGCGGCGCACGCATCAAGCGCGGTGCCGCCTTTGAGCAAAATTGTAGGAAGGCCCCGCTTTCGCAATCTGCGGAACAGACGGCGTTTCATCGCCCAATTCAGAGCTTCCGGCGTATCGCAGAGGCATGCATTCCAAGTTACGCATTGCACTCCCGATGGGTGTTTTTCAATCGCATGAACAACAGGTGGATTGCCGCGCACTTCAAGCCTTGGGCAGCGCTGCCGATTCCTAGAATCAAGGCAAGCCATTCAAAGACCTCACCAAGATGCCCGTGCCCACCACACTGCCGACACGGTTCGCGACCTGCCTCGCCCTGGTGCTCGCAAGCCTTGCCGCATTCAGCCTGCCGGCGCAGGCCGTGGGTCCGCACCCCGCGCCCCTGGCCGGCGACGCGCGCCCCGTGATCGAGAACTTTTTGCAGCAGCAGGCCGCGGGCCTGCCGGGCCGCGTGGTGATCACCATAGACACGCCGATATCCGGCGCGCTACCGCCCTGCGATGTGCTCGAGCCCTTTCTGCCCGGCGGCGCGCGGCTCTGGGGCCGGGTGTCGGTCGGCGTGCGCTGCAGTGCGGGCCAGCCCTGGACACGTTATGTGCCGGCCTACATCGCCGTGCACGGCAACTATTACGTGGCGGCCAGGCCCCTCAGCGCGGGACAAGTGCTCACGCCGGCCGACGCCGCCGTGCGTGAAGGCGACCTCACGGCCTTGCCGCGCGGCGTGGTCGTGGATGTGGCCCAGTTCGACGGCGTCACGGCCCTGAACAGCATCGCCTCGGGCGCGCCGCTGCGGCGCGAATCGCTGCGCGCCGCCATCGCGGTGCAACAGGGCCAGAACGTGCGCCTGCGCGCGCGCGGCGCCGGTTTTACCGTCAGCACCGAAGGCAAGGCCATGGCCAGCGCGGCGGTCGGGGCGCTCGTCCAGGTCAAGACGGCCGGCGGCCAGCTGGTCAGCGGCATCGCTCTGGCCGACGGCACGGTGGAACGGGTGCACTGAATTTCCGCTGTTTTTTTCAAATGAACCCTAAAGTTTTCATCCAGGTGGCCGTTAAAACGCTTAGATCCCCCTGAGGAACACCCCATGAACATCCAGAAAACCTTCACATTCCTCAAGAATGTGGCCGACAGCGTCGCTCCCGCCTCCACCCGTGAAAGCCGGTCCGCCCCGGAAACGCAGGCCTCGGCTGCCCTGGCGCGCCCGGCCGCGCCGGCGCCGCAACTGTCCACCCATTCGGACTTCGACGCCGCCCGCGTGGCGCGGATCCGCGAGGAAATCAGCGCCGGCCGCTACCAGGTCAACACCGGCAAAATCGCCGACGGCCTGCTGGCCACCGTGCGCGACCTGCTGGCTGAAGATAAAAAATGAGCGGCGCGCTGCTCAACCTGCTGCACCGGGAGCATGCCGCGACAGGCCTGTTCCTTGAACTGCTGGTGCAGGAAGCCCAGGCCATGACCGAAGGCGCGTTCGCCGAACTGCCCGGGCTGGCCGAGCGCAAGTCCCACCTGGCCGACCAGATCACCCTGATAGGCCGTCGCCGCGAGGCGCAGCAGCTGGCCCTGGGTTACGGCCCCGGGCGCAGCGGCGCCGATGCCGCGGCGGCCGCCGGCGATGCCGCGCTCAAAAGCGCCTGGCAGCAGGTGCTGGCGCGCGCGGCCGAAGCCCATGCACTGAACCACCGCAATGGCGTGATGGTCCACACCCACCTGGACTTCACGCGCCAGACCCTGAATTTCCTCAAGGCCGGCGGCCAGCCGCTGTATGGGCCGGATGGTACGCACCAGTCGGGTGGTGGCGGCAACCGGCTCGCGGTCGGCTGAACCGCTCTTGCCCTATGCCCTTTGCATGGGCTTGCTGGCCGGGGGTAGCCCGGCGGCTACTCACTTTTCTTTTGCTTCGCCAAAAGAAAAGTAAGCAAAAGAAAAGGCGACCCTGGTTGCTGCGTCCCTCCGCTTCGCTACGGGCAACCTGCGGTGCTCGGTTCAGGCGGGGTCTCGCTAAACTCGCTTCGCTCAAACAACGCGATCCCTGGCTGGGCCGAGGAGCGCAGAGACAAGCGGATCAGGGCCGGCGTTGTCTGAGCGAAGCGAGTTTAGCCGGACCCCGCTTGGCTCGAGCACCGCAGGTTGCCCGTAGCGAAGCGTAGGGACCCAGACTGCGGGTCGCCTTTTCTTTGGTGACTTTCTTTTGGCGAAGCAAAAGAAAGTTACTTGCTGCCGGCAACCCCGGCCAGCCATCCTCAGCAAAGAGAACAGAGGAGAGGGAGCGCGCAGCCGGCGCAAGACCCGGCCTTATCTCCAGCTCAACTCACCTCCAGAATCATGGTCAACCCACCACCTCCCTGGTGCTCGACATTGTTGTTGGTGTTGTGGTGCGGAATATGGCAATGCACCAGCCACTTGCCGGGTTTGCGGGCTTTCCAGATCACGTCGTAACGCTGGCCGGGTCCCACATTGACCGTGTCGGCCTCAAAACGCGCCGCTTCGGCCAGCACATAGCCGTCGCGGGCCACCACGGTGAACGGCCCGCCGTGCACATGCATGGGGTGCACAAAATTGTTGTGGGTTCCGATGAAGCGCAGCTTGATGGTTTCCCCCACCCGCATCTTGATGGTCTCGGTCTCGGGATAGGCCTTGCCGTTGATGGTGAAGTAGTTGGGCATGGCGCCCTCCATCAGCATGGCCGGGTAGGTCAGCCCTTCGCGCTTGAGCCACTCCTGCAGCTGGATGACATATTCCTTGTCGGCCGGCTGCTCTTTGGCAGGATCTTTGGGGTCGATGATCAGCGCGCCGTACAAGCCCAGGGCCTGCTGGCGGTCCGCGTGGTCGTGGGTGTGATAGAAAAATGTCCCCGCCTGCTCGGTCGTGAACTCATAGGTGTAGCTGCCGCCGGGGGGTATCGGCTGCTGCGTGATCTTGGCCGGCCCGTCCATATTGTTGGGAACGATCAGGCCATGCCAATGCACGGTGGTGGATTCCGGGAGCCGGTTGCGCACCTTGATGCGAACCCTGTCCCCTTCGGTGACGCGCAGCCGCGGCCCCGGCACCTGGCCGTTGAAGGCATAAGCTTGCACCTTCACCTCGGGCAGGATGTTCCAGCCCGCCACGCCGGTTTCAAGCTCGAAGACTTTCACGCCGTCTTCCAGCTTCGGCTCGAGCGGAACATCGCCACGCGCCAGGGCTTCGGCTTGGCGCGTGACCAGGCGCGGGTGGACAGCGGCCATGTCCCGCATGGCTTCGCCGGGTGTGTCCCAGC
Organism: Polaromonas sp. P1_G1; assembly: GCF_056405595.1. Lineage (NCBI taxonomy): Bacteria > Pseudomonadati > Pseudomonadota > Betaproteobacteria > Burkholderiales > Comamonadaceae > Polaromonas > Polaromonas sp. P1_G1. The sequence goes on along the minus strand of NZ_JBFUBU010000051.1, from coordinate 1,260 downwards.
CCATGATCATGCCGGGCGGCATGATGGCACCGCCCACATCCCGCGCAGACAAGCTCATGTTCACAAAAAGCGCAGGCACGGCCATGCCGCCCAGCAGCATCAGCACCGTGCTCATGCAGACCGCCGCCAGCTGGGGCCGGGTGACATCGGGGTGCATGGCATGGCCGTGGCCGTGCTGCGCTTCATGGCCCGCATGCGCCTGGGGGGACCCGGACGCATGCCCATCCCTTCCGGCATCGCGCCGGGTCATCAGGCCGTGCTTCATCTTCCGGGACACCATCCAGACGTTGACCGGGTAAGCGATCGCAAAACCGGCGATCACGCCCAGCGACATGACGCCCCAGAAAATCAGCTCGGCCGGGTCCATGGCGCGCATGTCCCGGCCCATCATCAGCAGCGACATGACGGGCGCCATGCCGGCCATCATCGCGTTCATGCTGATGAACTCGGGCATGAAGGACTTCTTCACGTTCTCCAGGTAAGTGCCGCCCATCATGTTCTTCATGAACAGCGACTGGAAAATAAACAGGCCGAAGGCGAAGCCCGCCAGGTATTCCACGATCAGGTCCAGCCACATCGGCAAGCCCAGCGTGGCGGTGATCACCGCCGCCAGGATGATACCGGTCGCATCGCCCGCGACGCAATGGATGGTGGAGCCCACACCCTGCTTCCACAAGGGTTTGATGAAGTCTTCATGCTCACCGGGACGCGGCTCCTTGTCGGCCATGACATACAGCAGCAAGCCGACGGGGCCCATGTAGAGCGTGACCAGGATGAAGCCCCATTTCATCACCACCGGTTCGGGATTGTGCTGGAACTGGTCCCAGGCTACGTAGGCGGTCGAGCCCAGGGCCAGGGCGAACCAGACGATCAGCAGGTAGTCGATGGGTTGAGCAATCATGGGGTCCAGCGTCCTTCTCAATCACTGCGGTGCGCGAAAGATATTTCTTCGCCGCCATGCGGTTGACTATGGGCCTTATCCCTGTGGGAAGGTCAAGCGGACCGAGCCGCTGGTTCTGTAAAAGTTGCAACGGTGATTTGCCGCGGTCACTCTTGCGCCCTCCCCCGCTGGGTGGGGTGGAAGCAGTGACCTGTGGCTTTTGCTGAGTGTTGCTGGCCGGGGGTAGCCCGGCGGCTACTCACTTTTCTTTTGCTTCGCCAAAAGAAAAGTAAGCAAAAGAAAAGGCGACCCTGGTTGCTGCGTYCCTTCGCTTCGCTACGGGCAACCTGCGGTGCTCGGTCCAGACGGGGTCTCGCTAA
>NZ_JBFUBU010000050.1:0-34299 GCF_056405595.1 Polaromonas sp. P1_G1 | reverse complement strand
AGCGTAGGGACCCAGACTGCGGGTCGCCTTTCTTTTGCTTACTTTTCTTTGGCGAAGCAAAGAAAAGTGAGTCGCATGCCGGGCGACCCCGGCCAGCCACCCTCAGCAAAGAACAAGCCACCAGAACAATCACAACCCGGCCCCACAGAGTGACTACACTGATACCTCCCCCCACAGCCCCACTCCCAAACCCAAAAAATGGAATTCTTCACTTTGGTGACCTGCGTCGCCATAGCCGTCTACATCCTCAAACTGTCGGAAGAACGCCGGCGCATCGCCCTGCTGGGCAGCCACCTCGGCCAGTACCAGATCGAAAAACTGATGGAGACCCTGACCGACGGCTACCTGCGGGCGCTGGGCGAGAAGGAGCCGGAGCGACGCGAGCAGGTCTGGAACCAGCTGGCCAGCACAGAACTGAAGCTGTGCGAACAGTTCACCCGTTTTGCCACGGGCTTTTCCAAGGTCGATGAAGTCGATGCACGCGCAAGCAAACTGCCGATTGCCGTTCCCTTCATCGCCAAACTTTTTCCAGGCCTGACATTCGACATGCGAAAAATGCTGGCAGTCCACGCCCAAGGCATCCTGCAGACGGCAGAAAACAGCGCTCAACGCACGCCCAAGGACAAGGCCTTCACGATGTCAGCCGAACTTTTCCTGATGCAGCACAGCTGCCACTGGTTCTGCAAATCGAAAGCCGTGGCGTCGGCGCGCATGCTGGTGCGGCACAAGACCTCGCATGAACAACTCGTGGGGTCCGTCTCGCCCGAGACGCGTGCGGCCTACCTGGCCTTGACGGGGCGGTGACGCCTGCGTCACAAGCAGCTGATCTTTCCAACCGCCGGGCTGTCGCCCGCGCTACAGCCAACCGCCATCGCCGGTCCTATATTTCCAGCCATGACGGAACCCACAATCCTGAACACCCTGCAGGCGGTAAACCAGACCGCGTCCTTCAACCGCTGGGCCGGCTTTGAGGTCGTGCGCGCCGCGGCCGGCGAGGCCGAGATCCGCATGGCCTGGCGGGAGGAAGACATGGGCCAGTACGCCGGCTACCTGCATGCTGGCCTGATAGGCGCGATGCTGGACACGGCCTGCGGCTACGCGGCGGCTACCGTGGCCGGCCGCGTGCTGGCTTCGCACTTTTCAGTGAACTGCCTGGCACCGGCCGTGGGCCGCGGGTTTGTGGCACGCGGGCGAGTGGTGAAGGCTGGGCGCAAGCAGGTGTTTGCGAGTGCGGAGCTTTTTGCCGAGCAGGGCAGCGGCGAGCTGTTGCTGGTAGCCACCGGCAACACGATCCTGGTGCCTGTGATGCCTATAGAGCAGTCATCGGGAGTTTCAGTTCCAAGCGCCTGAAAGCTTCTCCGCCGGGTATGAGCTCGCGCCTCCGGTTCTGGTCAAGCATCGCGGCAATAGCACCGCTCCGCGAACTGCTTCAGGATACCCAGTGTCCCGACCCAGTAAAACTGCAGGTGTTTGAAGATACTGACTGTCGGGAAACCTGTCGCCCTGAGTGCCAGCGAGGTGGCATCCCCTTGGGGCGTCAGGCTGAACGTCAAAGTCGTGAAATTTCCAGATTCATAGGGAAGCCGGGACAAGGAACTCAAATGGGTGTAGCTGAGCCGCTCCATATCCTTGAACTCCAGGACCACGCCGATGTTCCGGAAGCGCAAGTGGTGGATGCCACTCACCACCATCGGGCTCCCAACCTTCCAATCGGTCTCTATCCCGATTTCCATCTCCGGCTCGCCCATCCACACCTTCATTTTCTCGGTATGGACCAGGCTATCCCATACAACCGGCGTTGGTGCGTTGATAAGCGTGTTTAGCTCGAAGGACTGTGTCACGGAAATCACACTGGCTAGTGCGCCCCGGCCGCAGCATCCGCCCCACCCGCCCCCGCATGCGTGGGCCGTGTCAAAAACACCAGCGGAATCAGCAGCAGGAAGATCAGCGCCGAGACATAAAACACGTCGTTGGCCGCGAGCATGTAAGCCTGCTGGTCGGCCAGGCGGTTGATGGTGCCCAGCGCCTGGTCGGGCGTGAGGCCGGCGCCGGCCAGGCCRGCAAGGGCGCTGTTGGTGGCGGTGCTGCCCTGGTTCACGTATTCGCTGATCTGCGCGTGGTGCATGGCGGCGCGGTCCTGCCAGATGGTGGTGGCGATGGAGGTGCCGAAGGAGCCGGCCGTGATGCGCACGAAATTCGACAAACCCGACGCCGCCGGGATCTTTTCGGGCGAGATGCCCGACAGCGTGATGGTGACCAGCGGGATGAAGAAGAAAGCCATGGCCACGCCCTGGATGATGGTCGGGATCATGATGGTCTGGAAGTCGGCCTGGGTGTTGAAGTGGGAGCGCATCCACAGCACCAGGGCGAACACCATGAAGGCAAAGGCGGCGAAGCGGCGCGGGTCGACCTTGGAGATGTTTTTGCCAACGACAGGCGACAGCAGCAAGGCGAAGGCACCCACCGGCGCCAGCACCATGCCGGCCTGGGTGGCGGTGTAGCCCATGTACTGCTGCAGCCACAGGGGCAGCAGCACCACGTTGCCGAAGAAGAGGCCGTAACCCACCGACAGCGCGAGCGCGCCGGCCCAGAAGTTGCGCCCCTTGAACAGTGTCAGGTCCACCACCGGGTGCTCTTCGGTGAGCTCCCAGATCACGAAGGCGATCAGGCCGACCAGCGCGATGATGGCCAGCGCGACGACCTCGCCGGAGTGGAACCAGTCCAGCTCCTGGCCCTTGTCGAGCATGATCTGCAGCGAGCCGACCCAGACCACCAGCAGCGCCAGACCCACCGAATCGATGGGCAGCTTGCGGGTGACGCTTTCACGCTTTCGGAAGATGCTCCAGGTGATGAAGGCCGCGCCCAGGCCCACGGGAATGTTGATGTAGAAAATCCAGGGCCAGGAAATGTTGTCGGTGATCCAGCCGCCCAGCAGCGGCCCCATGACCGGCGCGACCAGCGTCGTCATGGACCATAGCGCCATGGCCAGCCCCGCGAGCGCTTTCGGGTAACTCGACAGCAGCAGCGCCTGCGACAAAGGAATCATGGGCCCGGCGACCAGGCCCTGCAGCACGCGCAGAAAAATCAGCGTGGTCATGTTGGGCGCCAGGCCGCACAGCCAGGAGGTGAGCACGAACAGCAGGACGCTGGCCGTGAACAGCCGCACCTGGCCGAAGCGCTGTGACAGCCAGCCGGTGAGCGGCACGGCAATAGCGTTGGCCACGCCGAAGCTGGTGATGACCCAGGTGCCCTGGTTGGGGCTCACGCCCAGGTCGCCGGCGATGGCCGGCAGCGACACGTTGGCGATGGAGGTGTCGAGCACGTTCATGAAGGTCGCGGCCGACAGGGCCAGCGTGCCCCACAGGCGTGCCGAGCCCGTCAGCGGCGGAGGTGCGATGTAAGCGGAAGCAGGTGCGGAAGCCATGAAAGCCTTGCGAAGGAGGGGCTGGTGGAAACCGCGGTGGGGGTTCGCCGCGGTTGCGCGTGCTGGGGCTGTGGCTTAACGTGCCGGACGGTCGCCGGCCAGGGACAGCGTGTGGCTGAATGCCAGGGTCTGCGCATCGGCGCCGGCCTGGGCAGGCAAAGCAGCGCCGCCCGCTGGAAGCACAGGCTTCGCCGCATTGGCGGCCTTGGCCGACTTCACCGCGGCCTTGCCGGTGTTGGCGGCGATCACGCGCTGCACGTCCCTGTCGGCCGCATCGTCCTGCGCGCCGTAGGTCTGGGTGTGCGCTACGGCGGCATCGCGCGGCGCATCGGCCAGCATTTTGCCGTTCTTGTTGCTCACGTCGACTTCTGCGTCCATGGACAGGCCCACGCGCAATGGGTTCTCGGCGAGCTGCTTGGCGTCGAGTGCGATGCGCACGGGCACGCGCTGCACCACCTTGATCCAGTTGCCGGTGGCGTTCTGCGCGGGCAGCAGCGAGAACGCGGCACCGGTGCCCACGCCCAGGCCAGCAACGCTGCCCTTGTATTCGACCTTCTTGCCGTAGAGATCGGCCACCAGGGTGACGGGCTGGCCGATGCGGATGTTGCGCAGCTGCACTTCCTTGAAATTGGCGTCGACCCAGACCTGCTTGAGCGGGATGATGGACATCATGGGCGTGCCGGCGGCCACGCGCTGGCCGAGCTGCACCGTGCGTTTGGCGACGTAGCCGTCCACCGGCGCGAGCAGGCCCGCGCGCTGCGTTGCGAGGAAGGCTTCACGCACCCTGGCGGCCGCCACCTGCACGCTGGGGTGCTGTTCGATGCTGGTGCCTTCGGTCAGCGCCTGGTTGCTGGCGAGCTGTTCGCGCGCGGCGACCACGCCGGCCTGCGCGGCGGCCAGGGCGCTTTTGGCGGTGTCCAGTTGCGTCCTGGCGTGGTTGAGCTCTTCCCTGGACACGGCGCCGTTGCCGGTGAGCGACTGGCGGCGGTTGAGGTCGTCATTGGCGCGCGCGATGTCGCTTTGCGCCTTGGTGACATCGGCGTCGCGCAGCGCGATCTGCGCGGCCAGCGTGCCGTTGTTGGCGTAGAGCGTGCGTGCCTGGCGCACGGCCTGGGCCAGCGCGGCCTCGGCCTGCTCCAGCGCCACCTTGGCATCGGCCGGATCCAGTTGCACCAGCGCCTGGCCGGCTTTCACGAAGTCGGTGTCGTCGGCCATGATGGCCATGACGGTGCCGCTGATCTGCGGTGTGATCTGGATCACATTGCCCTGCACATAGGCGTTGTCGGTGGACTCGTAATGGCTGGCCACCAGGTATTCATATGCGGCCCAGCCCAGGCCGGCCACGACCACGACGGCGGCCAGCGCGGTCAGCGCCTTCTTGCGCTTGGGGTTGCCGGCGGGTACCGGCGCCGGTGCGGCGGCGGGCGTGGCCGCGGGCGTTGGAGAAGCGGATTGCGCTGGGGCGTTGGAGGATTCAGGAGTGTTCATGATGCGTGTTATGTGTTGGGTTAACTTTTGATCGCTGGTCACTTGTTCAGAGTTCAGAAAGCCGAACGAGCCTGCCGCTCCGTGGGCACGGCCTGGCCGGGGGTGTAGCCGCCGCCCAGCGCGCGTATCAGCGCCACCTGTGTGTCGAGCGCGCGGGCCGACAGGTCCACGGCCTGCCGGCGCTGGGCCAGCACACTGGTCTCCGCCGTGAGCACATTGAGGTAGTTGCCCAGGCCGGCCTTGTAGCGCTGCACGGCAATTTCGTAAGCGCTTTCGGCGGCGTCCTGGGCGGCGCGCTGCTCGGTTTGCTGGCGGGTGATGGCTTGCGAGGAGGCCACCTGGTCGGCGACGTCGCGTACCGCATCGATCACGGCGGCGTTATAACTTTCCACCGCGGCGTCGAGGTCGGCGGTCTTGCCGCGCAGGTTGGCGCGCAGCCGGCCCGCATCAAAAATCGGCAGGCGCAGCGCCGGGCCCACGCCCCACTGCCTACTGCCCGAGTCCATCAAGTTGCCCAGGCCTATGCTGGAGAAACCAGCAAAGGCAACGAGGTTGATATTGGGATAGAACTGGGTCTTGGCGTTGGCCACGTCCCTGGTTGAGGCCTCGACGCGCCAGCGCGCGGCGGCGACGTCGGCGCGGCGGCCCAGCAGGTCGGCCGGCAGGGTGGCGGCCACCGCGACGTTTTTGATCGCGGCTTGCGCGGGTGGATTCAGCGCTGCGGCGGCGTCGGGCTGGCCGACCAGCGCGCCCAGCGCGTTGCGCGTGAGGGCCATCTGCTCCAGCACGGTTTCAAGCTGCAGGCGCGCTTCGGGCAGGCCGCCTTCGCTCTGGCGCAATTCAAGGCGGGTATCCAGGCCGGCGTTGACGCGGTCTTGCACCAGCTTCAAGGTTTCCTCACGCTGGGCCAGCGTGCGGCGCGCCACATTGGCTTGTTCATTGAGGCGCACCAACTGGAAATACGTGCGGGCGACATTGCTGGCCAGCAGCACGCGCGCGGCCTGGGCGTCGGCTTCGGCGGCGTTGGCGCTGCCCAGCGCGGCATCGAGCGCTGCGCGGTTCTTGCCGAAGAAATCAAGCTCCCAGCTGGCATTGAGCTGGGCCGTTCCGCTTTCGCGGATGGAACCGGCCAGCGGCGGCGGCACCGCGCCATTGGCGGTGTAGCGCTGGCGGGTCAGGTCGAGCTGGCCTGTGAGCTGCGGCAAGGTGGCGGCGTCGGCCACTTCAATGACGGCCTGCGCGCGCGCCAGGCGGGCTTGCGCGAGCTTGAGGCTGGGGCTGGTCTGCAGGGCTTGCGCGACCAGGGTGTTGAGCTGCTCGTCGCCGAAGTCGCGCCACCATTCGGCGGCCAGCGGTGCCTGCGCCGTGGCCTGCGTGCCGGCATCGGCCTTCAGTCCCAGCGAAGGCGCGTCGCGCAGGCCGGACTGCGGCGCGATGCCGGACATGTCGGCGCAGCCGGTGAGTCCCGTCGCCATCAGGCCCACGGCGACCACGCTGGCGGCGGCCACCAGGGCCATGCGGAAGGAGGCGCGCCAGACGGGCAGGGTCTCGCCGGCATTCTGCGGCGCAGTGCCGGAAGCGTTTGAGGTGTCGGAATCCATGGGAAAGGAACAGGTGTTATTTGTCATGTTGTTCATTCGCTGCTTGGAGGGTGTGCGCGGTTTCAAGGATGCGGCGCAGATAGGCTTTGAGGTTTTGCCACTCTTCCACCGAAAACCCGGCCAGGTGGGCGTTCTGCACGCGGCTCAGCACGGCGGGAATTTCCTTGGCGGCGTCGCGGCCTTCGGGGGTCAATTCGATGTTCACCACGCGCCTGTCGTCGATGGAGCGGATGCGGCGGCAAAAACCCTTGGCTTCGAGCCGGTCCAGCAGGCGGGTCATGGAGCCCGCGTCGAGCTGGCATTCACGCGCGAGTTCGGCCACGGTGGAGGCTTTACGGAGATAGAGCTTGAGCATGGGCACCCATTGGGCGTTCGTCAGGCCCTGGGGCTCGAGTTCGCGTGCAACCTGCTGGGAAACGCTGTTGATGATCTGGCGCATCAGGTAGCCGGTGCTCTGGCCGGCGTCGTAATCAGCCGCGCAATAGAAATCGGCCGGCAAACCGCAAAGTGCGGGGCCGGGGGATTCCGGGCGGGTGGGTTTGGAAGTCATGGGCTCGAATAATACATGCCTAGACAATTAATGTCAAGGCGGTGTTTGTTTCGGCAATTTATTGACCTAATTTTGACTAAACTCCTCCCATGGCTACTCTCCCCTCCTCCCTGGGCCCCAAAGGCTCGCCGCGTTCGCTCTCCGGTCTTTTGCCTTTTTTGCGGCCCTACTGGGGCCACATCCTGGCGGCCGCGGTCTTCCTGGTACTGGCCGCGGTGGCGACGCTGGTGTTTCCGCTGGCCCTGCGCAGCCTGATCGACGGCGGCCTCACAGCGGCCGACAAGGGTCAACAGCTGATGGCCCTGCGTACCCATTTCTTCGAACTGTTTGCCGTGGCCGYSGCGCTGGGSCTKTTTTCGGCRKGCCGCTTTTACATGGTSAGCTGGCTGGGCGAGCGCGTGACGGCSGACCTGCGCAACGCGGTGTATGCCCATGTGGTGCGGCAAAGCCCGGAATTCTTCGAGACCACGCAGACCGGCGAGGTGCTGTCGCGCCTGACCGGCGACACGACGCTGGTGCAGACCGTCGTGGGTTCGTCGCTGAGCATGGGCCTGCGCAATGCCGTGATGGGCGTGGGGGCGCTGGGCATGCTGGTCTATACCAACCCCTATTTAATGGTGCAGGTGCTGGGCGTGCTGGTGCTGATCGTCGCGCCCTCGGTGTGGTTCGGCCGGCGCGTGCGCAAGCTGTCGCGCGCCAGCCAGGACCGCGTGGCCGACTCCAGCGCCATCGCCGCCGAGGTGCTCAATGCGATTCCGGTGGTGCAAAGCTATACCGCCGAAGCGCGTGAATCGGCGCGTTTCGACCAGTCGACCACCAATGCCTTCAACACCGCCGTGCGGCGCGCCCGGGCGCGCTCGGTGCTGGTGGCCTTCATCATCATCGCCACCTCGGCGGCGCTGCTGTGGGGCCTGTACCAGGGCACGCAGGCCGTGATGCGCGGCGACATCTCGGCCGGCCACCTGGGCCAGACCGTGGTCTACGTGATCATCCTGGCGAGCGCCGCGGCGGTGCTGGGCGAGGTCTATGGCGACCTGCTGCGCGCGGCCGGCGCCACGGAGCGCCTGATGGAGCTGCTGGCTTCGCGCTCGCCCGTGACCTCGCCGCCCGACCCTGTGCCGGCCCGGCTCACGCAGGCGGGCAGCGCCATCCAGTTTGAGGCCGTGAACTTTCACTATCCGTCGCGCCCGGCGCAGGCCGCGCTCAGCGACTTCAGCCTGAGCGTGGCCCCCGGAGAAACCGTGGCCATCGTCGGGCCCAGCGGCGCGGGCAAGAGCACGGTGTTCCAGCTGCTGCTGCGTTTTTACGACCCGGCTTCGGGCCGCATCGCACTCGACGGCGTGCGCACGGCCGACATGTCACTGCAAGACCTGCGCGACCGCATCGGCATCGTGCCGCAGGACGCGGTGATCTTCTCCACCAGCGCGCTCGAAAACATCCGCTACGGCAAACCCGGCGCCAGCGATGAGGAAACCCGCGCCGCCGCCCAGGCAGCGTTCGCGCATGAGTTCATCACCGCCTTGCCCGAGGGCTATGGCACCTTCCTGGGCGAACGCGGCGTGCGGCTGTCGGGCGGGCAGCGCCAGCGCATCGCGATCGCGCGGGCCATGCTGAAGAACGCGCCGCTGCTGCTGCTCGACGAAGCCACCAGCGCGCTGGATGCCGAAAGCGAGCGCATGGTGCAGGCGGCGCTGGAGTCGGCCATGAAGGGACGCACGACGCTGGTCATCGCGCACCGCCTGGCCACGGTGCAGCAGGCCGACCGCATCCTGGTGCTGGACCACGGCCGGCTGGTGGAGCAAGGCACGCACACCGAACTGGTGAACCGCGGCGGCGTGTACGCACGGCTGGCGGCCCTGCAGTTCACGGTGTGACACCCATCGATCCGGCCGCCTGAACCTTGGCGCCGGGTTCAAGGCCTGGGATATGCATTATTTGCATAGATAGTGGTGCACAATGCCTTGGACTATTCGGGAGCGGGCTTTTAAGCTCCGTGCATTGACCTTCCCCCAGAAATCCCACAAGGAGTTTTTCATGTCGCACGCAGCCTCATCCGGCCCCGTCTCCGCGGGCTCCCATCCCCTTCCCTCCTACCTCCAGGCCGACAACCTCGGCCCCTGGGGCAACTACCTGCAGCAGGTCGACCGCGTCATCCCGCACCTGGGCAGCCTGGCGCGCTGGGCCGAGACGCTCAAGCGGCCCAAACGCGTGCTGATCGTCGACGTGCCCATCCACATGGACGACGGCACCGTGGCCCACTTCGAGGGCTACCGCGTGCAGCACAACGTCTCGCGCGGCCCGGGCAAGGGCGGCGTGCGCTTTCACCAGGACGTCACGCTGTCGGAAGTGATGGCCCTGTCGGCCTGGATGTCGGTCAAGAACGCGGCGGTGAACGTGCCTTACGGCGGCGCCAAGGGCGGCATCCGCGTCGACCCCAAGAAGCTTTCGCGTGGCGAACTCGAGCGCATGACGCGCCGCTACACCAGCGAGATCGGCATCATCATCGGGCCCAACAAGGACATCCCGGCGCCCGACGTCAACACCAACGACCAGATCATGGCGTGGATGATGGACACCTATTCGATGAATACCGGCTCCACCTCGACCGGCGTGGTCACCGGCAAACCGGTCGACCTGGGCGGCTCGCTGGGCCGGCGTGAAGCCACCGGACGCGGCGTGTACACCGTGGGCGTGGAAGCGGCCAAACACATCGGCCTGGACATCGCAAGCTCGCGCATCGCGGTGCAGGGCTTCGGCAACGTGGGCGGCGTGGCGGGCAAGCTGTTTGCCGAAACCGGCGCTCGCGTCGTGGCCGTGCAGGACCACGGCGGCACGATTTACCGCGAGGCCGGCCTCGACGTGCCGGCGCTGCTCAAGCATGTGGAAGCCAACGGCAGCGTGGCCGGCTTCGCCGAGGCCGAAGTCATCGCCAACGACAAATTCTGGGACGTGGAGTGCGACATCCTGATCCCCGCCGCGCTCGAGCAGCAGATCACCGAAGCCAATGCCGGCCGCATCAAGGCGCGCATGATCATCGAAGGCGCAAACGGCCCGACCACACCGGCCGCCGACGACATCCTGCACGACCGCAACATCCTGGTGCTGCCGGACGTGATCGCCAACGCCGGCGGCGTGACGGTCAGCTATTTTGAATGGGTGCAGGATTTCTCCAGCTTCTTCTGGGACGAGGAAGAAATCAACAAGCGCCTGGTCAAGATCATGAAAGACGCCTTCGCCGGCGTCTGGCACGTGGCGCAAGACCAGAAGGTCAGCCTGCGCACCGCGACCTTCATCGTGGCCTGCAAGCGCATCCTGCACACGCGCGAACTGCGCGGCCTCTACCCCTGATGGCCGAAGCGCCCAGCGGCCCTGGCGGGCGGCCTGCGATGGCCGCTTTTCGCCTGCCTGCGGCCGCGCTGTTTCTGGGCGCGCTGGTGGCGGCCCTTGCGGCGCTGCTGGGGCCTTTGCTCGACGGCCCGGCTGTCGCGCGCTGGACCGTGCAAAGCTACGAAGAAGAAAACCTGCGGGCGGCCTTCGCGCTGGTCGGCATTCGCCACCTGCCGATGTTCCTGCTCGCGGTGGCGGCCGGCAATGCCGTTTTCAGGCTGCTCAAAAGCACCTCGCCCGCGATGGTGGCGGTGAGCGCCCTGCCCTGGTTGCTCTACGTGGTTGTGACCGGCACGATGGAGTCCATGGCCGTCGATGAAAGCCCGTTCAGCTGGATGAGCTATGAGCCGGCCTATTTCATCTGGCCGCATTTCGTCGCCATTCCCCTGGGGCTGTATGCGGCCAGCCGCATGGTGCGGCGGCGCAGTGCAATGCCGGCGCCCGGCTGAGCGGCTACTGCAGCGTTTCCTTGAGCGCCGCCGGCAGCGGCAAGGGCATCACGTCAATGCCCTCTTCCAGCAACTCGGCGGCTTCGCGCACGCTGGTCTGGCCGCGAATGCTGCGCGCCTCCTGCTCGCCATAGTGCATGCGGCGCGCTTCGTCGGCAAAACGCGTCCCCACATCCTCGGTATTGGCCAGCACATGGCGCACAGCCTGCAGGAATGCGGCCTGTTGGGCCTGGCTTACGCCGGACGGTGTTCCGGCGACCGCGGTCAGGCTGCGTGTCGCAGCGCCTTCTTCAGTCTTCACGGCTGTCGAAGATGGCGGATTGCCGGAGACATCCGGGTCCTGGCGCCCGCCGAGGTTGAGCCGCGGCGCGCTCGGGAGTTTTTGCACGCTTTTGTCAGCACACATCGGGCATTCGACCAGGCCGCGTGACAGCTGGCCCTGGAAATCGTCTTCGGACGCAAACCAGCCTTCAAACGAATGCTGGTGCGAACACTGGAGATTCAGGACTTTCATAGGCGGATTATCGCCGCGTAAGGCTAAACAGCGGCTTGCCAGTCCAATGCCCATGCGCCCGACAGCACGTTCTGCAGCCACAGCGCGCCAGTCAAGGTTTTTGCGTCGGTCACCCGGCCGTTGGCGCACCAGGCCAGCAGCTCGGCGGGCGTGGCGGTGAAGACGTCGAGGAATTCGCCGGCGTCGAGCTTGCGCGGGCCGGGCACCAACCCGCGCGCGAACCAGATGTCGATGAACTCGGTGGAATAGGAAATCACCGGGTGCAGCACACCGGCGCGGGCCCACTCTCGTGCGGTGTAACCAGTTTCCTCGAGCAGTTCGCGCTGCGCGCAGGCCAGCGAGTCTTCACCGGGGTCGAGCTTGCCCGCGGGGAACTCGACCATGACGGCCTGCACCGGGTAGCGGTATTGGCGCTCCAGCACCAGGCGGCCGTCGTCGCCTTGGGCCACGATCATCACGGCGCCCGGATGGATGACGTATTCACGCGTCGCCTGGCTGCCGTCGGGCAGGCCGACGGTGTCGCGCATGGCGTGCAGGAAGTGGCCCTTCAAAATCTCCGTGGAAGCCAGCCGGGTCTCCACAAGGTGCGCATCAGCCGGCTTGCCGGCGTCATCAGGGCCCGGCGGGGTTTTCATGAGCGGTGCTTGAAGAGATAGCGCCAGGTGAAACCGGGAAAGGCAAAGGTGATGAAGAGCGCGCCGGTGATGGCGTAAAACTCCCAGCCCTGCGGCGCGATCTGGCCGGTCCGCTGCTCGAGGTACAGGCCCAAGCCGCCGACGAGAAGGTACCAGACCACCATTTCGCCCAGGCGGATGCCGAGGTTCTTGGTCTGCTTCAGGGCGTAGACCGCGAACAGCCGGTTGCTGACAAAAGGCAGATTGGCCGCCAGCAGGGCCAGCAGCACGACCAGCCAGACCGAGGCCGTCTGCGTCATGAACCCAGGGATTTGACGATGCTGCTGATGGACTGCGAGCACAGCGTCATCAGGCCGCCGGGCAGCATACCCAGGACCAGGATGAGCGCGCCGTTGATCGCCAGCACCACCTTGGCATCCGTCGGGCCGGAGACCGGCTGGGCGTTGTGGGCCAGCGGCGCGTCAAAGTACATGACCTTGACCACGCGCAGGTAATAAAACGCGCCGACCAGCGACATGAGCACCGCAAAAACGGCCAATGCGATGTAGCTGCCCTGCTGCGATGAAATCAGCGCCTGCAGGACGGACAGCTTGGCATAAAAGCCCACCAGCGGCGGCAGGCCGGCCAGCGAGAACATGCTGATGGCCATGACGCCTGCATACAGCGGGCTGCGCTGGTTCAGGCCGGCCAGGTCGACGATGTCCTCTGACTCATGCCCGGCGCGCGCCAGCAGCATGATGATGCCGAAGGCGCCCAGGGTGGTGAGCACGTAGGTCAGGGCGTAGAACATCGCCGCGCTGTAGGCGGACTCGGTGTTGAGCTGGTTGCCGTTGACCACGCCGGCCAGCAGGCCGAGCAGCAGGAAACCCATCTGGGAGATGGTCGAGAACGCCAGCATGCGCTTGAGGTTGGACTGGGCGATGGCGGCCAGGTTACCTACCAGCAGCGAGCCTATCGCCATCAGGGCCAGCATCTGCTGCCAGTCAATCGCCAGCGGCAGCAGGCCTTCGACCAGCAGGCGGATGCAGATCGCGAAGGCCGCGAGCTGCGGCGCGCCGCCGATCAGCAGCGTGACAGCGGTGGGTGCGCCCTGGTAGACGTCGGGCAGCCACATGTGGAAAGGCACGGCCCCCAGCTTGAAGGCCAGGCCGGCCACGATGAAGACCAGGCCAAAAATCAGCACCTGGTGTTTGACCTGGCGGCTGGCGATGGCGTTGAACACCTCGTTGAGGTCCAGGGAGCCGGTCGCACCGTACAGCATCGACAGGCCGTAAAGCAGAAAGCCCGAGGCCAGCGCGCCCAGCACGAAATACTTCATGGCCGCTTCGGTGGCCGTGGCGTTGTCGCGGCGCAGGGCCACCAGCGCATAGCTGGACAGCGTGAGCAGCTCCAGGCCCATGTAAATCACCAGGAAGTTGTGGCCCGAGATCATCACGAACATGCCCAGCAGCGCGAACAGGCTCAGCGTGAAAAATTCGCCGCCGCGCAGCATCTCGCGGTCCGCTGCATAAGGCCGGCCGTAGACCAGCGTGATCATCACGGTGATACAGGCAAAACACTTGAGCCAGCCGCCCATGGGGTCGCTGACGATCATGTTGCCGAAACCGTAGAAAGTCTGCCCGCCCACCGCGTAGGCGGCCTCCATGGCGGCCACCACGGCCAGCGTCACCAGGGTGAGCACATAGGTCAACGTGCGCTGCGGCGTCTTGACGCCCAGGTCCACCAGCGCGATCACGCAGGCCATGGTCAGGAGGACGAGTTCGGGGTAAACCGCGATCCAGGAGAGTTTGTCTATCATCTGAATTCTTTGTAGTTTCAGTTCAGCTTGGACGTCGCAACGTGCTTGAGCAGGTCCGCCACTGAAGTGTTCATCACGTCCGTGAAGGGCTTGGGATAAATGCCCATGTACAGCACGGCGATGGCCAGCAGGGCCAGCATCAGGAACTCCCGGCTGTTGATGTCGGTGAGCGCCTTGACGTCCTCATTGGCCAC
Organism: Polaromonas sp. P1_G1; assembly: GCF_056405595.1. Taxonomy (NCBI): domain Bacteria; kingdom Pseudomonadati; phylum Pseudomonadota; class Betaproteobacteria; order Burkholderiales; family Comamonadaceae; genus Polaromonas; species Polaromonas sp. P1_G1. The sequence goes on along the minus strand of NZ_JBFUBU010000050.1, from coordinate 20,259 downwards.
GGGGCCCAGGTAGACGCGCTTGTACATCCACAGCGTGTAGGCCGCACCAAAAATAAGTGCCGTCGCCGCTGCGCCGCCTATCCAGAAGTTGTATTTGACGGCGCCCAGGATCACCATCCACTCGCCGACAAAACCCGCCGTGGCCGGCAGGCCGCAATTGGCCATCGCAAAGAGCAGCGCGAAGGCTGCGAACTTGGGCATGGTGTTGACCACGCCGCCGTAGCTGGCGATCTCGCGCGAGTGGACGCGGTCATACAGCACGCCGATGCACAGGAACATCGCGCCCGACACAAAACCGTGGGCAATCATCTGCACGATGCCGCCGGAGACGCCCAGGTCGTTGAAGATGAAAAAGCCCAGCGTGACAAAACCCATGTGGGCGACCGATGAATAGGCCACCAGCTTTTTCATGTCCTGCTGCACCAGGGCCACCAGGCCGACGTAGATGACGGCGATCAGCGACAGCGCGATCATCAGCCAGGCCCATTCGTGCGCGGCGTCCGGGGCGATTGGCATGGAGAAACGCAGAAAACCGTAGGCGCCCAGCTTCAGCATGATGGCAGCCAGCACGGCGGAGCCGCCCGTGGGCGCCTCGACGTGCACGTCGGGCAGCCAGGTGTGGACCGGCCACATCGGCACCTTGACGGCGAAGGCCGCGAAGAAAGCGAAGAACAGCAGTGTCTGTATCGTGCCGCCCAGCGGCAGCTTGTGCCAGGTCAGGATGTCGAAGCTGCCGCCCGACTTGTTGTACAGGAAGATCAGCGCCACCAGCATCAGCAGCGAGCCGAGCAAGGTGTAGAGGAAGAACTTGAAAGCCGCGTAGATCTTGTTGGGGCCGCCCCAGATGCCGATGATGAGGTACATCGGGATCAGCGTGGCTTCGAAAAACACGTAAAACAGGATGCCGTCCAGCGCCGAGAACACGCCGATCATGAGCCCGCTCAGGATCAGGAAAGAGGCCATGTACTGGTTCACGCGCGTGGTGATGGCTTCCCAGCTGGCGATGATGACCACCACGTTGATGAAGGCCGTCAGCAGCACGAACCACAGCGAAATGCCGTCGACGCCCACGTGGTAATTGACGTTGAAGCGCTGGATCCAGCTGCCCTTCTCGACAAATTGCATGGCCGAGGTACCCAGGTCGAAGCCGCCGTACAGCGGCAGCGTGACCCCGAAACTGACGACCGCGCCTATCAGCGCGATCCAGCGAACGCTGCGCGCCTGCTCGTCACGTCCCAGCGCCAGCAGAACCACACCGAAAACAATCGGTGTCCAGATCGCAAGACTCAACAAACCCATTCTTGTTCTTCCTTGATTTTGTTGAACTGATCAGCGATTGAGCCAGACGAAATACGTCATCAACACAAACACGCCAATGATCATGCCGAAGGCATAGTGGTAGATGTAGCCGGACTGCAGCCGGCGGACCATGCCGGAGACCCAGCCGATCACCTTCCAGGAGCCGTTGACCAGTGCGCCGTCGATCAGCTTCTGGTCGCCGCCCTTCCAGAGCGCGGTGCCGAGGGCGCGTGTTCCGCGGGCCAGCACGTTTTCATTGAACCAGTCGAAGTAGTACTTGTTCTCGAGCAGCGTGAAGATGGGCATGAACATACGCTTGATCGCGGCGGGCAAGGCCGGGTTGACCATGTACATATACCAGGCCAGCACCGAGCCTCCCAGGGCCAGCCAGAAAGGCGGCGCCATCAGCCCATGCAAGGCCATCTGGGCAGGGCCGTGGAACAGCTGCTTGAGCTCTTCCATGGCGGGATGTTTTTCGAGGTTCACGAAGATCGCACCCTTGAAGAAATCGCCGTACAGCATGGGTTCAATCGTCATGAAACCGATGACCACGGACGGGATCGCCAACAGGATCAGCGGCACCGTCACCACCCAGGGCGATTCGTGCGGCTCGTGGTGCTCGTGGTGCTCGTGGTGCTCGTCATGGTGGCCGTGATCGTCGTGGCCATGGTGGTGCGCGTCCGGATTCTGGTCGTAGCGCTCCTTGCCGTGGAACACCAGGAAATACAGGCGAAAGGAATAGAAGGCCGTGACAAAGACGCCCGCCAGCACCGCGAAATACGCGAAACCGGAGCCCGCCAGATGGCTTTCATGCACGGCTTCGATGATGCTGTCCTTGGAGTAGAAACCCGCGAACAGTGGCGTACCGATCAAGGCCAGCGTGCCCAGCAGCGAGGTGATCCAGGTGATGSGCATGTACTTGCGCAMGCCGCCCATCCAGCGGATGTCYTGGTTGTGGTGCATGCCGATGATGACCGAGCCTGCCGCCAGGAACAGCAGCGCCTTGAAGAAAGCGTGCGTCATCAGGTGGAACACCGCGACGGAGTAAGCCGAAGCACCCAGCGCCACCGTCATGTAACCGAGCTGCGAGAGCGTCGAGTACGCGACCACGCGCTTGATGTCGTTCTGGATGATGCCGAGAAAGCCCATGAACAAGGCGGTGATGGCACCTATCACCATGATGAAACTCAGCGCGGTGTCGCTGAGCTCAAACAGCGGCGACATGCGCGCCACCATGAAAATGCCGGCCGTCACCATGGTTGCCGCGTGGATCAGCGCGGAGATAGGCGTCGGGCCTTCCATGGAGTCCGGCAGCCAGACATGCAAGGGGAATTGCGCCGACTTGCCCATTGCACCTATGAAGAGGCAGATGCAGATCACGGTGACCAGCATCCAGCCGGTACCGGGAAACTTGATGCTCGAAAGTTCACCGGCCTTGGCAAAAGCCTCACCGTAGTTGAGCGTGCCGGCGTAGGCAGCGATCAGGCCGATGCCAAGGATGAAACCGAAGTCGCCCACGCGGTTGACCAGGAAGGCCTTCATGTTCGCGAAGATGGCGGTCGGCTTGTTGAACCAGAAACCGATCAGCAGGTAGGAGACCAGGCCCACAGCCTCCCAGCCGAAGAACAGCTGCAGCATGTTGTTGCTCATGACCAGCATCAGCATGGAGAAGGTAAACAGCGAGATGTAGGCGAAGAAGCGGTTGTAGCCCTCGTCTTCTTCCATATAGCCTATGGTGTAGATGTGCACCATCAGCGACACAAAGGTCACCACGCACATCATCATGGCGGTAAGGCCGTCGACCAGGAAGCCGACCTCCATCTTCAGGCCGCCGACGTTCATCCAGGTGTAGAGCGTCTCGTTGAAACGCGCGCCGTCGATTGCCACGCTCTTGAGCGTCATCGCCGAAATGATGAAGGCCACCAGCACGCCGAGGATGGTCAGGCTGTGCGACAGGCGGCGGCCTATCCAGTTGCCGCCGAAAGAGGTGCCGAGGATACCGGCCGCCAGGGCGCCGGCCAGCGGCGCCAAGGGAACGGCCAGCAGGGCCGATGCTGAGAGGGTTTGGCTCATTTTATTGTTAGCCCTGGAGCGTGTTGAGTTCGTCTACGTTGATGCTGGACTTGTTGCGGAACAGCAGCACCAGGATGGCCAGGCCTATGGCCGATTCGGCCGCGGCGACGGTCAGGATGAAGAACACGAACACCTGGCCGGCCATGTCGTTCAGGTAGTAGGAGAAGGCCACAAAATTCATGTTGACCGCCAGCAACATGAGCTCGATGGCCATCAGCAGCACGATCAGGTTTTTGCGGTTCAGGAAGATGCCGATGACCGACAGCGCGAACAGCATCGCGCCCAGCGAAAGAAAATGTCCCAGGGTGAGCGTCATGCCTTCTTCTCCTCGGCGGCTGCGGGGGCCGCAACCACAACGGGTGCGGGCATCACGGATTTCATCTTGACCAGGCTCACGCGATCGGCGCGCTTGACCCGGATCTGCTCTGAAGGGTTCTGGTACTTGGAGTCCTTGCGGGCGCGCAGGGTCAGCGCGATAGCGGCAATGATGGCCACCAGCAGAATCACCGCGGCGACTTCCAGCGGGTACAGGTATTCGGAGTACAGCAGCTTGCCGAGCTCCTTGGTGTTGGAGACCTGCGCGCCTATCTGGCCCGCGGCGGTCGCGACTTTGGGTGGCTCACGGAAGCCGCCCATCAACACATAAGACATTTCCAGCGCGATGATGGCGCCGACGGAGCCGGCCAGCGGGAAATGTTTCCAGAAACCCTTGCGCATGCTGTCGATGTTGATGTCCAGCATCATCACGACGAACAGGAAGAGCACCATCACGGCGCCCACATAGACGAGCACCAGCGTGATGGCCAGGAACTCTGCCTTGAGCAGGATCCAGACGGCGGACGCCTGGAAGAACGCCAGCACGAGGTAAAGCGCCGCATGCACCGGGTTGCGCGCGGTAATCACCTTGAATGCCGCAAACAGCAGCACCGCAGCGAAAACATAAAAAAGACCTGTTTTAGCGTCCATGTTGTTGTGGATTCTTTCTTGAGCCAGCGGCTTGGGATTCAGCGGTACTTGGCATCAGCCGCGCGGTTGGCGGCGATTTCGGATTCATACCGGTCGCCCACGGCCAGCAGCATCTCTTTGGTGAAATACAGGTCGCCGCGTTTTTCGCCGTGGTATTCAAAGATGTGGGTCTCGACGATGGAGTCGACCGGACAGCTCTCTTCGCAGAAACCGCAGAAGATGCATTTGGTCAGGTCGATGTCGTAGCGCGAGGTGCGGCGGCTGCCGTCTTCACGCACGTCGGATTCGATGGTGATGGCCAGCGCCGGGCWCACCGCTTCGCAGAGCTTGCAGGCGATGCAGCGCTCTTCGCCGTTTTCATAACGGCGCAGCGCATGCAGGCCGCGAAAACGCGGGCTCAGCGGGGTTTTCTCTTCGGGAAACTGGACCGTGATCTTGCGGCTGAACATGTACTTGCCGGTCAGGGCCATGCCCTTGAACAGCTCGGTGAGCATGAAGCTCGACGCAAAGTCTTTGATGGAAGCTACGGCACTCATGATGATTTCCTGCACAACTGAGTCAGATAAGGGGTGCTCGCGAGAGGCTCTGCCCCAGCAGGGGCCGCGGAACCGGCTTTGCCGGGCCGCAGGCGCAGCGCCCCCTCGGGGGGCAGCGCATTACACGAAGTGAAAAGCGTGGGGGCCATATCTACTTCCAGATGTTGTACGGCGTCTGCATCCAGGCGCCAACGACCACCAGCCAGACCAGGGTCACGGGAATGAAAATCTTCCAGCCCAGGCGCATGATCTGGTCATAGCGAAAGCGCGGGAAGGTGGCGCGCACCCACAGGAACATGGTGACCACCACAAAGGTCTTGGCGCCGAGCCAGATCCAGCCGGGGATGAAGCTCAAGGCTTCGACGGGAGGCAGCCAGCCGCCGAGGAACAGCAGCACGGCCAGGATGGCAACCAGCCACATGTTGGCGTATTCGGCGAGGAAGAACATCGCGAAGGCCATGCCCGAGTACTCGACCATGTGGCCGGCCACGATTTCGGACTCGCCTTCGACAACGTCAAACGGGTGGCGATTCGTTTCGGCCAGGCCCGAGATGAAGTAGACGACAAAGATCGGCAGCAGCGGCAGCCAGTTCCAGGACAGGAAAGTCCAGCCATTGCTTGCCAGCATGCCCTTGCCCTGGCTCATCACGATGTCGGTCATGTTCAGGCTGCCGGACACCATGAGCACCACCACCAGGCAGAAACCCATGGCGATTTCATAGCTGACCATTTGCGCCGAGGCGCGCATGGCGCCGAGGAAGGCGTATTTGGAGTTGGAAGCCCAGCCCGCGATGATCACGCCATAGACCTCCAGCGAGGTGATGGCCATCAGGAACAGCAGGCCGGCATTGATGTTGGCCAGCGCGATCTCGGGCCCGAAGGGAATCACGGCCCAGGCGGCCAGGGCCGGCATGATGGTCATGATGGGGCCGAGCACGAACAGGCCCTTGCTGGCCGCCGTCGGAATGATGATTTCCTTGGTCAGCAGCTTGAGCGCATCGGCGATTGGCTGCAGCAGGCCGAAAGGCCCGACGCGGTTGGGGCCGAGGCGAATCTGCGTGAAGCCGATGGCCTTGCGTTCCCACAAGGTGAGGTAGGCCACGAGGCCCATCAGCGGCAGCAGGACACAGACGATCTTGATGAGCGTCCACAGCACAGGCCATACGGTGGCCGGCCAGATGCCGCCCATCAGACCCTGGCCGAAGGCGAAGATTCCATCAATCATGCCGCCACTCCTTCGAGCTTCGCTTCGAGGCCGGCGGCCTGGCGGGCATCCGCCGTCAGCTGCAGCGATGTGGCGCGCCTGACCAGCCCGTCGAGCTGGTAAATGCTGGCCACCGCAGGCGCCTGGGCGGGAACTGCCGACAGGTCGATGGCGGCCTGGGTGCCGTTGCCGAGCTTGTCCGCGGGAAGCTGAACCGCATCGGCGCCGGCGACCTGCTTGAGCACGTCCTGCGAGGATTCGAAATCAAAACCGGGCAAGTCCAGCAGGTTGGCGAGCACGCGCAGCACCTTCCAGGCCGGACGGGTATCGCCCAGCGGCTTGACGACGGCATGGAAACCTTGCACGCGGCCTTCGGCGTTCACGAAGGTGCCGGGGGTTTCGGTGAAAGGCGCGATCGGCAGCAGCACGTCGCTGAAAGCCATGTTGGCCTTGAAGGGGCTCAGCGTCACAACCATTTGCGCGGCGTTGAGCGTGGACTTGGCCCTGGCACCAGCGGCCGAGTCGAACTCGGGCTCATTGTTGAGCAGGATCACGGCCTTGAGCTGGCCGTCCAGCATCTGGCCCGCGTTGAGGCCCTTGCCTGCCGGCAAGGCGCCGGCCAGCTGGGCGCCCACGGTGTTGGCGGCTTCCGTGAGGTAACCCACGGTGGCGCCGGTCTGCACGGCGATCCAGTTGGCAAGCGCCAACAGGCTGGAGGCCTTGGCGTGGTGCGCTGCGGCATTGCCCAGCAGGATGGCTTTGCGCTCGCCGCCCAGCAGGGACTTGGCGATGGCCTTGGCGGCATCAGTGGCATTGCCGGCTGCGGGCGCGGTGACGCTCTTGTCGGCGGCAATCGCGGCGGCCACGTCGGCCAGGGACTGGGCCCAGGCTTCGGGCGAAGCCAGCAGCGTGTTGGCGACGGGCATGGCCCACGCGTCGGCGCTAGCCAGTTCGGCGGCGGAGTTGATGGTGCTCAGCGCCCCGCCCTTGCGAACGGCCTGGCGTATGCGCTGCGCGAACAGCGGATGGTCCTTGCGCAGGTTGGAGCCGACCACCAGCACGCGCTGCAGCTGCGACAGCGAGGCGATGGAGGTGCCCAGCCAGCGGATGGCCGAAGGCGCGGCGAACTCGGCGTTGCGCAGGCGGTAGTCGATGTTCTCGCTGCCCAGGCCGCGCATCAATGAGGCGGCCAGGTAGAGCTCTTCGAGCGTGCTGTGCGGGCTGGCCAGGGTGCCGATGCTGTTGGCACCGTGGTCGACCTTGATCTGCTTGAGGCCGTTGGCCACGTATTCGAGCGCGGTCTGCCAGTCGACGGCTTTCCATTCGCCGCCCTGCTTGAGCATGGGGCTGGTCAGGCGCTCGTCGCCGTTGAGGGCTTCATACGAGAAGCGATCGCGATCGGCGATCCAGCATTCGTTGACGTCTTCGTTCTCCAGGGGCACCACGCGCATGACCTTGTTGCTCTTGACCTGGACGATCAGGTTGGCGCCGGTCGAATCGTGCGGGCTGACCGACTTGCGGCGCGACAGCTCCCAGGTACGGGCGCTGTAGCGGAAAGGCTTGCTGGTCAGCGCGCCGACCGGGCAGATGTCGATCATGTTGCCGGACAGCTCGGAGTCCACCGACATGCCGACGAAGGTTTCGATCTCGGCGTGCTCGCCGCGGTGCGACATGCCGAGTTCCATCACGCCGGCCACTTCCTGGCCGAAGCGCACGCAGCGCGTGCAATGGATGCAGCGGCTCATCTCCTGCATGGAGATCAGCGGGCCGACGTCCTTGTGGAAGACGACGCGCTTTTCTTCTTCGTAGCGCGATTCGCTGCCGCCGTAACCGACGGCCAGGTCCTGCAACTGGCACTCGCCGCCCTGGTCGCAGATCGGGCAGTCCAGCGGGTGGTTGATCAGCAGGAACTCCATCACGCCCTTCTGGGCCTTGATGGCTTTGTCGTTCTTGGTGCGCACGATCATGCCCTGGGTGACGGGCGTGGCGCAGGCCGGCATGGGCTTGGGCGCCTTCTCCACGTCGACCAGGCACATGCGGCAGTTGGCGGCAATGCTCAGTTTCTTGTGATAGCAGAAGTGCGGAATGTAGGTGCCGGCTTTTTCAGCCGCATGCATCACCGTGCTGCCCTCAAGCACTTCCACCTTCTGACCGTCGAGTTCTATTTCAACCATATTTTTTCTTTCCGGGACTCAGGCTTGCGCGGCGGCCGAAGCCTGGGATGCGGGAGCCTGGTGGGCTGGCGTCTTGATCATGGCTTCAAATTCATGGCGGAAATGTTTGATCATGGCGCGCACCGGCATGGCCGCGGCATCGCCGAGTGCGCAGATGGTGCGGCCCTGGATGTTGTCGGCCACCGAGTTGAGCAGGTCCATGTCGGTCTGCTTGCCGTGGCCGTTGTGGATACGGTCCACGACGCGCCAGAGCCAGCCCGTGCCTTCGCGGCAGGGGGTGCATTGGCCACAGGATTCGTGCATGTAGAAGTAGGACAGGCGCTTGAGCGACTCGACCATGCAACGGCTGTCGTCCATCACGATCACCGCGCCCGAGCCCAGCATGGAGCCGGCCTTGGCGATGGAGTCGTAGTCCATGGTGCAGTCCATCATGATGGAAGCCGGCAGCACGGGCGCCGAAGATCCGCCGGGAATCACGGCCTTGAGCGTGCGGCCCTTGCGCACGCCGCCGGCGAGTTCCAGCAGCTTGGAGAACGGCGTGCCCATGGGCACTTCGTAGTTGCCGGGCAACTCGACGTCGCCAGAGACCGAATAGATCTTGGTGCCGCCGTTGTTGGGCTTGCCGCATTCGAGGTAGGCCTGGCCGCCGTTGCGGATGATCCAGGGCACGGCCGCGAAGGTTTCGGTGTTGTTGATGGTGGTGGGCTTGCCGTAGAGGCCGAAGCTGGCCGGAAACGGCGGCTTGAAGCGCGGCTGGCCTTTTTTGCCTTCGAGCGATTCGAGCAGCGCGGTTTCTTCGCCGCAGATGTAGGCGCCGAAACCGTGCGAGGCATGGAGCTGGAAGCTGAAGCCGCTGCCGAAGATGTTGTTGCCCAGCAGGCCGGCGGCGCGCGCTTCTTCCAGCGCTTCTTCAAAGCGCTGGTAAGTCGCGAAGATTTCGCCGTGGATGTAGTTGTAGCCCACGCTGATGCCCATGGCGTAGGCGGCGATCGCCATGCCCTCGATCACGCTGTGCGGGTTGTACTGCATGATGTCGCGGTCTTTGCAGGTGCCCGGCTCGCCCTCATCCGAGTTGCAGACCAGGTATTTCTGGCCCGGGAACTGGCGCGGCATGAAACTCCATTTGAGCCCGGTCGGGAAACCCGCCCCGCCGCGGCCGCGCAGGCTGCCGGCCTTGACTTCGGCAATCACCTGGTCGGGCGTCATGCCCTCGCCGCCGTCTTGCTTGAGGATCTTGCGCAGGGCCTGGTAGCCGCCGCGCGCTTCATAGTCCTTGAGGCGCCAGTTGCTGCCGTCGAGGTCGGCCAGGATTTGCGGATTGATGTGCCGGCCGTGGAAGCAGGTCTGCACGCCGGTGGCCGAAAACTGGGACAGCACGCTCTGCGCGGTTGCACTGTTGGGGGTCAGGGGTGCGAGCGTCATGGTTGCTTTGCCTCGGCGGATTTGAGACCTTCGATAAGCTGGTCCAGCTTCTCGTTGCTCATGAAGCTGCACATGGTGAGGTCGTTGACGAGCATCACCGGAGAATCCGCGCAGGCGCCCAGGCATTCGGACTGCTGCAGCGTGAAGAGGCCGTCGGCGCTGGTCTCGCCCATGGCGATGCCCAGCTTGTGCTCCAGGTGCTTGAGCGCCTTGGCGCCGTCGCGCAACTGGCAAGGCAGGTTGGTGCAGACGTTGAGYTTGWACTTGCCMACSGGRCGCTGGTTGTACATGTTGTAGAAGGTGGTGACTTCGTGCACGGCAATCGGCGCCATGCCGAGGTATTCGGCCACGACCTTCTCGCTCTCGGCGCTGACGTAGCCGTGCTCTTCCTGCAGGATGGTCAGGCAGGCCATGACGGCCGACTGTTTCTGGTCCGCGGGGTATTTGGCGACTTCGCGGTCGAAGCGCGCTCTGGTTTGTTCAGAAATCATGGGGACTACCGGTCAATTTCACCGAACACAATATCCATGGTGCCGATCACGGCGACGGCGTCGGCGATCATGTGGCCGCGCGACATTTCGTCCATGGCCGCGAGGTGCGGGAAACCCGGCGGACGAATCTTCAGGCGATAGGGCTTGTTGGCGCCGTCGCTGACGATGTAGATGCCGAACTCGCCCTTGGGGTGCTCGACCGCCGCATAGGCTTCGCCTTCGGGCACATGGAAGCCTTCGGTGAAGAGCTTGAAGTGGTGGATCAGCTCTTCCATGTTGGACTTCATGGATTCGCGGTCCGGCGCGGCGACCTTGTGGTTGCTGGTGATCACGGGGCCGGGGTTCACGCGCAGCCAGTCGACGCATTGCTTGATGATGCGGTTGGACTGACGCATTTCTTCGACACGGACCAGGTAGCGGTCGTAGCAGTCGCCGGTCTTGCCGACCGGGATGTCGAAGTCCATCTTGTCATAGACGTCGTAGGGCTGCTGCTTGCGCAGGTCCCAGGCGAAACCCGAACCGCGAAGCATGGGGCCGGTAAAGCCGAGGTTGAGCGCGCGCTCGGGCGAGACGACGCCGACGCCAACGGTGCGCTGCTTCCAGATGCGGTTGTCGGTCAGCAGGGTTTCGTATTCGTCGACGTAACCGGGGAACTTGTTGGTGAAGTCCTCGATGAAGTCGAGCAGCGAGCCTTGGCGGTTCTCGTTGAGCGCGGCGATGGCCTTGGCGTTCTTGACCTTGCTGACGCGGTACTGCGGCATGCTGTCGGGCAGGTCGCGGTAGACGCCGCCCGGACGGAAGTAGGCCGCGTGCATGCGCGCGCCGGAGACGGCCTCGTACATGTCGAACAACGCCTCGCGCTCGCGGAAGCAGTAAATCAGGATGTTCATCGCGCCGCAGTCGAAACCGTGCGCGCCCAGCCACAGCAGGTGGTTGAGCAGGCGCGTGATTTCGGCATACATCACACGGATGTATTGCGCGCGCACCGGCACGTCGACGCCCAGCAGCTTCTCGATGGCCAGGCAGTAGGCCTGCTCGTTGGACATCATGGAGACGTAGTCCAGCCTGTCCATATAGGGCAGCGACTGGATGTAGGTCTTGCTTTCGGCGAGCTTTTCGGTGGCGCGGTGCAGCAGGCCGATGTGCGGATCGGCGCGCTGGATCACTTCACCGTCAAGCTCGAGCACCAGGCGCAGCACGCCGTGCGCCGCGGGGTGCTGCGGTCCAAAGTTGAGCGTGTAGTTTTTGATTTCAGCCATGTGGGTATCTCTTGCCGGCGCTGCTTATTGCAGGCCACCGTAGTTGTCTTCACGGATCACGCGCGGGGTGATCTCGCGCGGCTCTATGGTGACCGGCTGGTAAATCACGCGCTTCTGCTCGGGGTCGTAACGCATCTCGACGTGGCCCGAGGTCGGAAAGTCCTTGCGGAAAGGATGGCCGATGAAACCGTAATCGGTCAGGATACGCCGCAGGTCGTTGTGGCCTTCAAAGATGATGCCGTAGAGGTCGAAGGCCTCGCGCTCGAACCAGTTGGCCGAGTTCCAGATGCCGTTGAGCGAATCCACCACGGGGAAATCGTCGTCGGGGCAGAACACTTTGAGGCGCACGCGCTGGTTGAGGCTGACCGACAGCAGGTGCGAGACTACGCAGTAGCGCAGGCCGTCGTACTGGCCGTCACGGTATTCGGAATAGTCGACGCCGCAGAGGTCGATCAGCTGCTCGAAGCGGCAGCCCGGCGCATCGCGCAGCAGGGTAGCGGCCGCGAGGTAGTCGGCGGCGGAGACCGTCAGGGTGATTTCACCGAGCGCAGTCTTCAGGCTTTTGACCTTGTCGCCGAGGACGGCATGAATCGTTTCGGCGAGTTGCTCCATGGACACGGGGGAAGAGGACATGCCTTATGCCCTCGCAATCGTGTTGGTGCGGCGGATTTTCTGCTGCAGCTGGATGATGCCGTACATCAGCGCTTCGGCCGTGGGCGGGCAGCCGGGCACGTAGACGTCCACCGGCACGATGCGGTCGCAGCCGCGCACCACGGAATAGCTGTAGTGGTAGTAGCCGCCGCCGTTGGCGCAGGAACCCATGGACAGCACCCAGCGCGGCTCGGACATCTGGTCGTAGACCTTGCGCAGGGCCGGGCCCATCTTGTTGCACAGCGTGCCGGCCACGATCATCAGGTCGGACTGGCGCGGGCTGGGTCGGAACAACATGCCGAAGCGGTCGAGGTCGTAGCGCGCCGCGCCCGCATGCATCATTTCGACGGCGCAGCAGGCCAGGCCGAATGTCATGGGCCAGAGCGAACCCGTCTTGGCCCAATTCACCACCGAGTCGTAACTCGTGGTCATGAAGCCTTCGTTGAAAACACCTTCAAGTGACATACCCGTACCTTTGTGGCGAGATCCGCCTAGAGAACCCTCGGGATTCTTAGCTTCTTATTCCATTTCCAAATCAAACGTGCACTTTGTCGGCTCGCCTTGCCGTGCTGTAGCACTGTCTGCGGCGAACCTTCGCGTTCACGCTTGATTTGGGAATGGAATTACTCCCAGTCCAGCGCACCCTTTTTCCACTCGTAGACAAAGCCCACGACCAGAATGCCCAGAAAAATCATGACCGACCAGAAACCGACGGGGCCGATTTCCTTGAGCGCCACGGCCCAGGGAAAGAGGAAGGCGATTTCGAGGTCAAACAGAATGAAGAGGATGGCGACCAGGTAGTAGCGCACATCGAATTTCATGCGGGCATCTTCGAAAGCCTCGAAGCCGCATTCGTAAGGGGAGTTTTTTTCGCTGTCGGGGCGCACGGGGCCCAACAAACGCCCCAGAACCTGGGGCACCACGCCGACACCCACACCGACCAGAATGAACAGGAGAACAGGAAGGTATTGATCGAGGTTCATCGTGGATTCAACTTCTGAAAAGCCACCTGCGCGGTTTGTTCAGCTTGCCGTTTAAGGCGACAGCATCGCCGGAGCGCTGCTGCCGATGCTTGTTCTGGTGCGGACGGCGAGACTCGAACTCGCACACCTTTCGGCACTACCCCCTCAAGATAGCGTGTCTACCAATTTCACCASGTCCGCGGTATTTAACTGACTGGATGGCATGAGGAAACCTTGCGGTTTTGGCTTTCCAGGCAGTCATAGAGTTTACCCTGAAATACCGCCTCCCCCGACGAGAGGCGGCAGCAAAAACACGTTATTTCGTCGGGATTTGCGCGGCGCCCGATGCGGTGGGCGCGGGTGCCGCTGGAACCGCTGCGCTACCGCTCGCAGGTGCCGTGGTCGCGGGAATTTGGGCCGCGCCGGAAGCCACGCCGGCGGGTGCCGGTGCACTCACCCCAGTGCCTTCCAGGACGCTGGAACCACTGCGCGGCAGCGAGCTGCCGCCGAAGTAAGCAAGCAGCAAGGTGCATGCAAAAAACAGCGCCGCGAGGACACCGGTGGTGCGCGACAGGAAGTTGGCACTGCCGCTGGCGCCGAACAGGCTGCCCGAGCCGCCGCTGCCGAACGCCGCGCCCATGTCGGCGCCCTTGCCGTGCTGCACCAGGATCAGGCCAATCATGCCGAGCGCCGACAGCATTTGCACGGCGAGGACAATGGTCAATACTACGTTCATATCTACTCCTAAATTAATAGCGTTCTGCGCTCGTTACTTGCGGGCTGCAGCAATAATGGTCAAAAAATCGGGGGCTTTGAGCGAGGCGCCGCCAATCAGGCCGCCGTCGATGTCGGGCTGGGCCAGCAGCGTTGCCGCATTGGCAGCGTTCATGCTGCCGCCGTACAGGATTTTCACACGCGCGAACTGGTCCGTGGCAGCCTTGAGCTGGGCACGCAACACCGCATGCACGGCCTGGGCCTCTTCAGGCGACGCCGTCTTGCCGGTGCCTATGGCCCACACGGGTTCATAGGCCACGACGATTTCGCTGATGCAATGGCCGTTGGTGTGGATCACCGCGGCCAGTTGGCGCTTGACGACCTCTTCAGTGTGGCCGGCTTCACGCTCAGCCAGCGTCTCACCCACGCAGACGATGGGCGTGATGCCCGAAGCCAGCGCGGCTTTGGCTTTTTCGGCCACCAGCGCATCGCTTTCGCCATGGTACTGGCGGCGCTCAGAATGGCCGACGATGGCAAAGCGGCAGCCGAAATCCTTGAGCATGGCGGCGCTCACCTCACCCGTGTAAGCACCCGAGGCTTGCGCCGAGACATCCTGCGCGCCCAGTTCGATGGACGCAAGGCCGGCCTGCGCGGAGTGCATGGCCTGCACCTGTGCCAGATAAGGCGCGGGAACACAGACCGCCACTTCGCATGCGGCGGGCGCCGCGGCCAAGCCTTGCGACAGCGCGTCCAGCAGGGCCGCGTTGGCGGCCAGGCTGCCGTTCATCTTCCAGTTTCCCGCAATGAGTTTTTTCATCTTTGGCTCACCAGGTCAAAACAATTTTGCCGATATGTGAATTCGACTCCATCAGCGCATGGGCTTTGGCCGCATCGGCCGCCGCAAATGTGCTGTGAATGACGGGCTTGATCCGGCCCGCCGCAAGCAGGGGCCAGACTTTTTCCCTCAGCGCTTTTGCAATCGCCGCCTTGAACTCGATCGAACGCGGACGCAGGGTCGAACCGGTGATGGTCAGGCGCTTGCGCAGCACCAGGCCGGCATTGAGCTCGGCCTTGACGCCGCCTTGCACCGCGATGATGACGAGACGGCCGTCTTCGGCCAGGCACTCGACTTCACGCGCCACGTAGCTGCCGGCCACCATATCGAGAATGACGTTGACGCCCTGTCCTTGGGTCAGCTTTTTCACCTCTTCGGCGAAGTCGCTGGCCTTGTAGTTGATGGCGTGGTCAGCCCCCAGGGCGATGCAGGCCGCGCACTTGTCGTCGCTGCCGGCAGTGACCAGCACCGTGGCGCCCATGGCCTTGGCGATCTGGATGGCGGTGACGCCGATGCCGCTCGAGCCGCCCTGGATCAGCAGGGTTTCACCCGGCTGCAGGTGGGCGCGCTCGAACACATTGCTCCAGACCGTGAAGAAGGTTTCGGGCAGCGAAGCCGCTTCGATGTCGCTGAGGCCCTCAGGCACCGGCAGGCATTGCCCCACAGGCGCGACGCACAGTTCGGCATACCCTCCGCCCGCCACCAGCGCGCAGACACGGTCGCCGGGCTTGAAGCCGGCCGCCGCCATGGCCTTGGCGTCACCGGACACGATGACGCCGGCCACTTCAAGGCCCGGGATGTCGGACGCGCCCGGCGGCACAGGGTAGTTCCCCATGCGTTGCAGCACGTCGGGGCGGTTCACGCCGCTGGCGCTCACGCGGATCACCACCTCTCCGGCGCCGTCGGTGGGTTCCGGGCGGACGCCCAGACGCAACACCTCGGGCGCGCCGTAGGAGGTAATTTCAACAGCTTTCATGGGGTATGCAGTTCATTTGCGCCGCCGGCGCCCGATGCACGGGTGCCGGCGGCAGCAAAATCCGTCGCAGGAAGGATCAGCCGCGGTCCTGGTCCTGGGCCGGACGGTCCAGCAAGGCCTTCATCGACAGCTTGACGCGGCCTTTTTCGTCGGTCTCAAGAACCTTGACCTTGACGATCTGGCCTTCGCTCAGGTAGTCGGTGACCTTCTCGACGCGCTCGTGGGCGATCTGGCTGATGTGCAGCAGGCCGTCCTTGCCGGGCAGCAGGTTGATCAGGGCGCCGAAGTCCAGGATCTTGGTGACCGGGCCTTCGTAGACCTTGCCGATTTCGACTTCAGCGGTGATCTCGGCGATGCGGCGCTTGGCTTCGTCGGCCTTGGCGCTGTCGTTCGAGGCGATGGTGATGGTGCCGTCTTCSTCGATGTTGATCTGCGTGCCGGTTTCTTCGGTCAGCGCGCGGATGACGGCGCCGCCCTTGCCGATCACGTCGCGGATTTTCTCGGGGTTGATCTTCATGACGTAGAGGCGCGGTGCGAAGTCGGAGACTTCGGCCTTGGCCTCGCCCATGGCTTCCTGCATCTTGCCCAGGATGTGCATGCGGGCTTCCTTGGCCTGGGCCAGCGCGACCTGCATGATTTCCTTGGTGATGCCCTGGATCTTGATGTCCATCTGCAGCGCGGTGATACCGAAGGTGGTACCGGCAACCTTGAAGTCCATGTCACCCAGGTGATCTTCATCGCCCAGGATGTCGGTCAGCACGGCGAAGCGGTTGTCTTCCTTGATCAGGCCCATGGCGATGCCGGCCACGTGGGCTTTCATCGGCACGCCGGCATCCATCAGCGACAGGCAGCCGCCGCAGACCGAAGCCATCGACGAGGAGCCGTTGGACTCGGTGATTTCAGACACCACGCGCATGGTGTACGGGAATTCTTCCTTCGTAGGCAGCACGGCGATCAGCGCACGCTTGGCCAGGCGGCCGTGGCCGATTTCGCGGCGTTTCGGGCTGCCGACACGGCCGGTTTCGCCGGTGGCGAACGGAGGCATGTTGTAGTGCAGCATGAAGCGGTCTTCGTAGTCGCCGGACAGCGCGTCGATGCGCTGCGCGTCGCGCTCGGTGCCCAGCGTGGTCACGACCAGCGCCTGGGTTTCGCCGCGYGTGAACAGGGCSGARCCGTGGGTRCGGGGCAGCACGCYGTTGCGGATTTCAATCGCGCGCACGGTGCGSGTGTCGCGGCCRTCGATRCGGGGTTCGCCGGCCAGRATCTGGCTGCGCACGATCTTGGCTTCGATGTCGAACAACATGCCTTCAAYGGCCACGCCGTCGAATTCCACGCCGTCGGCCTTGAGCGCCGCCATGACGTCGGAGGTCACCACGCGGCAGGCTTGCGTACGGGCTTGCTTGGCGCGGATCTGGTAAGCGGCTTGCAGCTTGGCGCCGGCGAGTTCATTGACCTTGGCGATCAGCGGCTCGTTCTTGGCGGGGGCTTTCCAGTCCCAGACCGGCTTGCCGGCGTCGCGCACGAGTTCATGGATCGCGTTGATGGCGATGTTGCCCTGCTCATGGCCGAACACCACGGCGCCGAGCATGATTTCTTCGGACAGTTGCTGGGCTTCGGACTCGACCATCAGCACGGCGGCTTCGGTGCCGGCCACGACGAGGTCCATCTTCGAATCCTTGAGCTGGGTCTTGCCGGGGTTCAGCACGTACTGGCCGTCGATGTAGGCCACGCGCGCGGCGCCGATAGGGCCGTTGAACGGAATGCCGGAAATCGACAGGGCGGCGCTCGAAGCGATCAGCGCGGGAATGTCGCCTTCGACTTCAGGGTTCAGCGACAGCACGTGGATCACGACCTGCACTTCGTTGAAGAAGCCTTCGGGGAACAGCGGGCGGATCGGGCGGTSGATCAGGCGGGAGGTCAGCGTTTCGAATTCGCTGGGACGGCCTTCGCGCTTGAAGAAGCTGCCGGGAATGCGGCCGGCGGCATAGGTTTTCTCGAGGTAGTCGACGGTCAAGGGGAAGAAGTCCTGGCCGGGCTTGGCGTCGGTCTTGGCGACCACGGTGGCCAGCACCACGGTGCCGTCCATGTCAACGACGACGGCGCCGCTGGACTGGCGGGCGATCTCGCCGGTTTCCATCGTGACCTTGTGCTGGCCCCACTGGAAGGATTTGGTGACTTTGTTGAAAATGCTCATGTTCTTATCTCCACTAAATTCACACGCTTGAGGCAGCGCGGGAGGCCCGGAGCGGCGGCTGGCTGAACACGATGCCATTCCACAAAATGCCTGGGATCAGCGGTCTGACCGGGGCTTTTCTTGTGGAATGACACAGCGCGTGCTCGTTTTGCCTTGCTCCGAAGTAAAAAGCGCCTGAGCTAGTGAACTAACTCAGGCGCTTTCAAATCGTTTTTACCGATTACTTGCGCAGGCCAAGCTTGGCGATCAGCGCGGTGTAACGGTCGGCGTCTTTGGACTTCAGGTAGTCCAGCAGCTTGCGGCGGCGGCTCACCATGCGCAGCAGGCCGCGGCGGCCGTGGTGGTCTTTGGCGTTGGCCTTGAAATGGGGAGTCAGTTCGTTGATGCGGCCGGTCAGCAGCGCCACTTGAACTTCAGGGCTGCCGGTGTCGCCGGCGGCACGTGCGTTGGCCTGAACGATTTCGGCCTTGATTGATTTTGCAATCATGTTTTCTCTTTCTTGCACCGAGGTGCGCTTGCGAGCGAAGCAGCGTTCCCGACATGGGACTTGAATAAACCGCTTTCGTCGTGTTCCGGCAAGCAAAAAGCCAAAAATGGCCTCAAACTGCGCAGAGCCT
Source organism: Polaromonas sp. P1_G1 (assembly GCF_056405595.1). Taxonomy (NCBI): domain Bacteria; kingdom Pseudomonadati; phylum Pseudomonadota; class Betaproteobacteria; order Burkholderiales; family Comamonadaceae; genus Polaromonas; species Polaromonas sp. P1_G1. The sequence goes on along the minus strand of NZ_JBFUBU010000050.1, from coordinate 1,886 downwards.
TGGATTATAGCCGGAGAACCAGGTTACGGTCCAAGCCAGCGTTCCAGCCGTTCCACCCCCTGCCCCAGCCTGGCCACATCCTGGCTGGCGAAACACCAGCGCAACCAGCCCTGAGCTTCGGGCCCAGGATTGACCATGAAGGCATTGCCGGGCGCCAGGCCCAGCCCGGCCTCCACGACCAGGCGTTTGGCGGTCTCCAGGGAGTCGCCGAAGCGGGCGGGGTCTTCCAGCCGGAAAAAGGCGTACATACCGCCCTTGGCCGGCGCCAGCTGTACACCCGGCACCGCCTGCAGCAGCGGCACCAGGGTGTCGCGGCAGGTTTTGAGGTGGGCCACCACGCGCGGCGTGATGTCGGCCGTGCGCTCAATCGCCACCTGCCCGGCCCGCTGGACGAACACCGGCGCGCAGGAGGTGTTGAACTCCACCAGCTTGCCCATGTGCGGCGTCATGGTGGCCGGCATCACCAGCCAGCCCAGGCGCCAGCCGGTCATCAGGAAGCTCTTGGAAAAGCTGTGAACCACCACCAGGCGGTCCTCAGACGCCGCAATGTCCAGGAAACTCGGCGCGCAGCCATTCGGGGTGGGCTCGTAATACAGCCGTTCATACACCTCGTCGGCCAGGATCCAGGTCCCGGTTTTGCGGCAGTGCGCCAGGATGGCCTCCTGCTCGGCGCGCGACAAGGTCCAGCCGGTAGGGTTGTTGGGCGCGTTGACGATCAGCAGCTTGGTCGCCGGCCTGATGGCGGCCAGCAGCTCAGCCAGATCCAGCCGCCATTCGCCCGCCACCGGCCTGAGGCTGACACACTTGACCCGCGCGCCCATGATGGCCGGCTGGGCCGTCAGGTTGGGCCAGACCGGTGTCACGGCCACCACCTCGTCGCCCGCATCGACCAGCGCCTGAACGGCCAGCATCAACGCATTGACCCCACCCGAGGTCACCGCGATGCGCTCGGCGGTAATAGGCGCGGCGCCTGGGCAGCGCAAGCCCGTCGCATAGCCGGCAATCGCCTCGCGCAGCTCGGGCAGGCCCAGGTTGTGGGCATAAAAAGTCTCGCCCTGCTGCAGCGAGGCGGCCGCCGCGTCGCGGATAAAGGCCGGCGTGACCTCGTCGCTCTCGCCAAACCAGAACTTGAGCACGTCGCTGCGCCCCATGCCCGCATTGGCGACCTGGCGGATCATCGACTCTTCAAGGTTTAAAACGGCCTGTCTCATGGGAATGTTCGATCTGCCTGCCGGCGTCAGTCAATCAGAAAAGGAATAAAAGCTCAGGGCCGGACCATCTTGCAGCTGCTGGGCTGCTCGGCCCGTTCGGGCGAGATCGTCTTGATGACACGAAAGCCGTAGCCCGAGCCTTCCACGTCGAACTTCACGCCCGGTGAGCCCTGTTTGCCCATCAGCGCCACCAGCAGCGGTTGCTGGAACTGGTGGTCCAGCGCACGCATCGCGCCCTGGTGGCCCGCGAAAGTGACGGTGCCACGCTCCAGCTGCGCCGCCAAAGCGCCGGCCTCGGCGCTGCTGGCCTTGTCCAGGCTTTGGGCCAGGGCCTCGACCATCAGTTGCATGCGCATGTGCACGTAGTCGTCCTGCGGCTTGGGGAAGCGCTGGCGGAAGGACTGGTAAAAGGCTTCGGACTGCGCGCCCGCCTCGTTCGGGAACCAGTCGGCCACCGCAATCACCTTGCCCACGCCGGCGTCGCCCAGCGCGCCCGGCACACCCAGCGCATTGCCGTAGAAGGTGTAGAACTTGCCCTCGTAGCCCACTTCCTTGGCGGCCTTGATCAGCAAGGTCAGGTCRTTGCCMMAGTTGCCGGTGAGCACCGCCTGCGCGCCGCTGGCCTTGATTTTCACGGCATAGGGGATGAAATCCTTGACGCGGCCCAGCGCGTGC
>NZ_JBFUBU010000049.1:0-60684 GCF_056405595.1 Polaromonas sp. P1_G1 | reverse complement strand
CGATTGCCCCGTCCTGGCTGGGCCGAGGAGCGCAGACGTAGGCGGATCAGGGATCGCGCTTGTYTGAGCGAAGCGAGTTTGCGCGAGACCCCGCCGTAGTCGAGCACCGCAGGTTGCCCGAAGCGAAGCGTAGGGACCCAGACTGCGGGTCGCCTTTCTTTTGCTTACTTTTCTTTGGYGAAGCAAAGAAAAGTGAGTCGCATGCCGGGCGATCCCGGCTCCGGAACCTAGAACACCTCAGGCTCCAAAACGACCAAGAGCTTCAACCCTTCGACAAGGTCCTAGCCCCCAATCAACCCACCAGCCCTGAGCATCCCCACCACCCCAACCAAAATCCAGAACAGGTTCAGCAGCGAATAAGCCGCATCACGCTTGAGCAGCGAGCACCATGACAGCATGACCGCATCGACGGTGTTGAAAGCCCAGACAAACAGAAACGGGCTGGCCGGCCCCATCCAGCTGACCAGCCCAAAGCTGAAGATGCGCATCAGCACACCGATCATTTCGATGGTCCGGATGTTGTCCCGGATAAAGCCGTTGACCACGGCGGACAGGCCCAGGCGGGCGGCAGGCGCGGCGGCAGCGCCGCTCAAGGTTTCACCGCCACGGCATTGACCAGGGTTTCCTCGCGATCGGCCGGCAGCGGCCGGCCTATCCACTCCAGAAAGCCCAGGTCGGGCCGGCTCCACCACAGGTAGGGCAGCGAGACGCGCGCATCCGGCAGTTCGAAGCCGGCGCGCCTGACCATGGCGATGTACTCGGGCGCGGTGCGCTGCACGTCCATGGGATGGCGGAACAGCACGCGTATGGGCAGCGAATGGATGTACTTGCGCGTCGACTCGGCGAACAGCAGCACGCCCCCGGGCTTGAGCACCCGGAAAAACTCGGCCATGGCCTCTTCCTGGGCCACGATGTGGTGGAAGGTCTGGTGGCAAAAGACCATGTCGAAATGTTTGTCGGGCCACGGCATGCGCGAGGCGTTGCCGGCGTGCAGCTCCACCGGGCTGGCGCAGGCCCTGGCCTCGGCGCCGGCGCGCTGCTGCAGGTCCGGGTCCATGTCCATGCCGACAATCAGCTGCGGGGAAAAGCGCTTGGACAGCTCGGCAAACGAATGGCCGAAACCGCAGCCGACGTCGAGCACCCGGTCGTAGCGCGCGCCGGGCGGCAGCAGCGTCTGCAGGTCGTTCAAGGCGCGGTTCAGCACATGGACCTTCCAGGTCATGGTGCGCAGGAACCAGTTGCCGAAGCCGGTCTCCTCCACAAATGCGTCGACGGCCGACGTGGCGTTCATGGTCATTCAACTCCCCCCTTGTGTCGATTCTTCTGGGCCAGGTCAGCGGACTGCCTGACAGGCATAGTCTATGGCCATGCCGTGTGCCGGGCCGAACGGGTCGCCAGCCCCTGTTGATGCACCGATTGTCCGGCAAGCCGGGCAGGTCAATGAGGCAATCCGGCTAAAAAAGAGCTTATGGAGCCGATGGGCCTAAACCTCCTTCCTTTGGAGGGAAGGTTCGGATGGACGCGGCCCTCTTGCTCCTTCCCCCTTTGGGGGAAGGTTGGGATGGGGGCCTGCAGCGATGGATGCTAAGGCCGGCTGTGGATCACAGGCTGGAGAGCCCCCATCCCCGCCTTCCCCCAGTGGGGGAAGGAGCAAGAAAACACGCGGGCACCCCTGGCAAACGGAGTCAGCCCGCCCACCACTCCCGCATGGCACGGGCAAAGGCCCGCGTGCGCTCAGGCGAAGGCGCGGCGACGCGCTCGCCCGCCACAAACACCCCGCCAAACGCCGCTCCCGGGCTGGAAAACACCAGCGCATCCAGCAGATGGCCGGCGGGCACACCCAGCAGCGCGGGGGATTCCAGGTCCAGCGTCACAAAATCGGCGCGGTGGCCGGGCGCCAGGCCGGCCTGCATGCGGCCTGTGGCGGGAAAGCCACCGGCCAGCGCGGCTTCGAACAGGCCGGTCGCGCTGCTTTCATTCCCAAAGACGCGCGCGGCAATGTTGCGCTGGCGCAGCGTGAGGCGCTGCGAATATTCAAGCAGGCGCAGTTCTTCGGGCCAGCTGCGCGTGACGTGACTGTCGGAGCCTATCGACCAGCGGCCGCCCGCCGCGGCATAGGTCGGCAGGTCGAACACACCGTCGCCGAGGTTGGCCTCGGTCGCGGGGCAGATCACGATGGCCGCGCCCGTGCCCTGCACGCCCTGCAGTTCGGCCGGTGTGGCGTGGGTGGCGTGCACCAGGTTCCAGCGGGCATCGACGCCGGCGTTGTTCAGCAGCCATTCGATCGGGCGCTGGCCGGTGTGTTCCAGGCAGTCCTCGACTTCCTGCGTCTGTTCGGCGATGTGGATGTGCACCGGCAGGCCGGCCTCCTTGGCTGCAACACTGAGTTCGTGCAGGGCGGCCGGCCCGGCGGCGCGCAGCGAATGCGCGGCAACGCCGACGTTGATGCGCGCATCGCCTTGTGTTTGCCGCTGCACCTGCTCGACCACGCGCATCACGCTCTCGGGCGTGGAGGAAAACCGGCGCTGGTCTTCGCGCAGGCCCGCGGCCTTGAAGCCGGAGCGCATGTACAGCGTGGGCAGCAGGGTGAGGCCGATGCCGGTGCGCTGCGCCGCCCGCACCAGGGCCAGCGACATTTCGGCCGGGTCGGCGTAGGTCGCGCCGCTCACATCGTTGTGCAGGTAATGGAAATCGCAGACCTGGGTGTAACCGCCGGCCAGCAGCTCGGCATAAAGCTGGATCGCGATCACCTCGAGCTGCTCCGGCGTGATGCGGTTGGCCGCGCTGTACATGCGGTCACGCCAGCTCCAGAAATCGTCGGACGCATGCGCACCGGCGCTGCGGCGCTCCGTGAGGCCGGCCATGGCGCGCTGGAAGGCATGGCTGTGCGCATTGACCAGGCCGGGCAGCACCGGGCCGGGCAAACGTGTTACGCCCTGCTGTTGCTGCGCCGTGGCGCCGGGCTGGATGCTTTGCCAGCATCCGTTGGCGGCCACCGTCAACAGGACGTCTTTGGCCCACGCACCTTGCACCCAGGCCTGGGGCGCGAAAAAGGTCTTGATGCCGCTGCTCACCATCATGGCGCCTCAGGCGTAAAGATGGTTGGCGGCCTGCAGCGCGCCGGCCACCATATTCCTCAGCAAGGGCTGCACCTGCCAGGCCAGGGCCTCGTCATAGTCGTAGGGCGGCACTTCCTGCATGTAAAGGCTTTGACACATCTCGAGCTGTACGGCGTGCACGTCGTCGGCCGGCCGGCCGTAGTGGCGCGTGATGTAACCGCCCTTGAAGCGGCCGTTGACGGCGGTGCTGATGTGGGGCACGGCCTCGCAGGCCTGCACCACCGCAGCGGTGATGGATTCATGCGCACTGGCGCCGCTGGCGGTGCCGATGTTGAGGTCGGGCAGCTTACCCTCGAACAACCACGGAATGTGCGAGCGTATGCTGTGCGCGTCCCACAGCAGGGCAAAGCCGTGCTGCGCTTTCAGCCGTGCCAGTTCGGCGGCCAGCGCCGAATGGTAGGGCTGCCAGTAGGCTTCGCGCCGCCGCGCCCGCTCTTCGGGGCCGGGCTCCTGACCGGGTTTGTAAAGCGGCGCGCCGCTGAAAAACCGCGTGGGGCACAGTTCGGTGTTGGACGCACCCGGGTACATGGGGGCATCGTCGGGCGGGCGGTTCAAATCGATCACATAACGCGAGTAGCGCGGCCGCAGGATGCTGGCGCCCACCACGCGGCAGTTGTAGAGCCGATGCAGATGCCAGTCGGTGTCCTCGACCTTGAGCGCTTCGGGCGTGTAGCCGCCCTGCAGCTCGGCCGGGATCTCCGTGCCTATGTGCGGCATGCTGACCAGCAGCGGCACGCTTCCTTGCTGCAGGGTGAAAACTTCGCTGAACTCACTCATGGGATCTGAACCTGAAAAACGGTTTGGGGGCGCGGGTTGGAATACAAGACCGCAAAAACAAGACAGCTCAACTCCGGGACAACACGGCGTGAAGGAAATCGCGCGTTCGCGCCTGCGTGGGGTTCGTGAAGATGATATCGGGCGGCCCGGCTTCGATCAAGGCGCCGCCATCCATCACCACCACCACATCGGCGACCTCGCGCGCGAAGTCCATTTCATGGGTCACCACCATCATGGTCATGCCCTCGCCCGCCAGCAGCTTCATGACCTGCAGCACCTCACCCACCAGCTCGGGGTCCAGCGCCGAGGTGGGCTCGTCAAACAGCATCAGTTGGGGTTGCATGGCCAGCGCGCGGGCAATCGCGACCCGCTGCTTCTGGCCGCCCGACAGGCTGGCCGGCATGGCATGGGCTTTTTGCACCAGGCCCACCTTGTCGAGCAGCGCCAGGGCTTCGGCTTCGGTTTGCTGCCTGGACAAGCCGCGCACCTTGCGCGGGCCGACGGTGATGTTGTCGATCACCGACAGGTGCGGAAACAGGTTGAAGGACTGGAACACCATGCCGACGTCTTCGCGCAAATGGTTCAGCGCCTGGTCGTCCAGCATACGGCCGGCATCGGCCAGCACGCGGCCGCAGATCTCGACCCGGCCGCTGTCGGGTGTCTCCAACCCGTTGCAGCAACGCAAGAACGTGCTCTTGCCGGAGCCGCTGGGCCCGATGACAACCACCACCTGCGAGGGCTGGACGTCAAAATCAATGCCGTGCAGCACCACGTGCTCGCCGAAGGACTTGCGCAATCCCCGGATGGTGACGATGGGTTTGCTATCGACAGGTTCTGGCGTGTTCATTGCACCATGCCTCCGGCGCGCAGCCGCTGCTCGATGCGGCGCAGCGCCAGCGTCGTCAGCCCGGTCAGCACAAAATACATGACGGCAATCACGAGATAGACCTCCAGTGAACGGTAGGAAACACTGATGATTTTTTGCCCCTCGTGCATCAGCTCATGAATGGTCAGCAGCGACACCAGCGCGGAGTTCTTGATCAGCGCGATGAATTCGTTGCCCAGCGGCGGGATCATGCGAACCAGCGCCTGCGGCAGGATGATGTTGCGCATGGCAGTCCCATAGGACATGCCGATAGAGCGCGCGGCCTCCATCTGGCCCTTGTCGATGGATTGGATGGCGCCGCGCACGATCTCAGACACATAGGCGCCGGAATAAATGCCCAGGCCGATCACGCCGCACAAAAACGCCGGCAGCATGATGCCGAACTGCGGCAGGCCGAAAAACAATATGAACAGCTGCACCAGCAGCGGCGTGCCGCGTATGGCCGCCACATAGCTGGTGCACAGCGCATAGACCACGCGCCTGGCCGGATTGAGGCGCCCGATCCCCACCAGCAAGCCCATGATGCAGCCGAGCACCAGGGCCACCGCCGTGATTTCCACGGTCACCAGCGCACCCGACAACAGGTTGCGCCACCCCGCGAAAGCGGGGGAGAAATCGAGTTCCATCCGATGCGCTCCCGGGTTTTCTTGTTTTCTTATTTAGCAGTGGCTGGAGCCGTGGTGTTGCTGAACCACTTCTTCACGATCTGCGCGTAAGTGCCGTCGGCCTTGAGCTTGGCCAGGGCGCCGTTGACGGCTTTGGTCAGCTCGGGCGTGTCCTTGCGCAGCGCCATGCCGTACTCTTCGGTGGTGAGCTGCTGCTCGAGCACGCGCTGGCCGCCGCGGGTGCGCACGTACTGGAAGGCGGCCGGCTTGCCGGTCACGGCCGCGTCGGCGCGGCCGATGTCGACCAGGTTGAACATTTCCTGGTTCTTCTCGACTTCCACCAGCTGCACCTGCGGATAGTTGGCGGCCAGGTAGCTCACCGACTTGGTGCCCACCTGCACGGTCACTTTTTTGCCGTTCAGGTCGGCCAGTGTCTTGATGGCGGTATTGCCTTCCTTCACCATGGCCACCAGGCCGCCCGCATAGTAAGAGTCGGTGAAGTCCACGACCTTCTTGCGCTCGTCGGTGATGTAGATGGCCGACACCGCCATGTCAAAGCGCTTGGACACCAGCCCGGGGACCAGGCCCTTGAAGTCGATGTCTATCCACTCGACGCGCTTGTTCAAGGTCTTGGCGACGGCTTCCACCAGCTCGATGTCAAAGCCGGTGCGTTTACCGGCTTCAACATATTCCATGGGCGGGAAGGTGGCGTCGGTCCCGACACGGAGCACGTCCTGCGCATGTGCGCTGAAAGCGGCCAGGCCGAGGACGGCAAGGCAGGAGGCAAGGAATTGGCGACGAAAGTTCATGGGGTCTCTCCAGGGGGTTAAATAAATTCAACGGCTCAAACTTCGGGAAATACGGGCGGCGGTGACCACCGCCATCTGGATCAGGGGCGGGTGTTTGCCCTGAACACGCACGCTGGGCGCCATCAATGTCAGGGCGCCGACGGCTTGTTTTCCCATGGCGAACAAGGGCACGCTGACGCCCCAGACACCGGCATCCACCTCGCTGTCACTGACCGCGAAGCCGGCCTTGCGGATTTCGGCCAGTTCGGCCGGCAACTCGGGGCCTTGGCGATCAGGGGCCAGCGCGGCGCTCAATGCCGCGGCCGGCATATGGGCCAGCAGGCATTTCGCCGAGGCGCCTTTTTCGAGAGGCACACTGCGGCCTTTTTCAAAAGAGCAGCGCAGGGATTGGCTGCTTTCGACCATGTCGATGCAAATGGCCTGGCCGTTGACCGCGACGATCAGGCCGACACTTTCCTGTGATTGTTGCGCCAGCATCTGCATTTCCTGGCGCGCCTGCTGCGCCAGATGGGACGCCAAGTCGTAACCCAGGGCCAGCTGCAGGCTCAAGGGCCCGGGCGCGTAACGGCCGTCCATTTCAAGCACAAATCCCCAGCGCTTGAGCGAAAGCAACTGGCGGTACAGCGTGCTCTGGCTCAGGCCCGTCTTGGCCAGCAGTTCCACGGCCGTCAGGGGGCGCCCATGCTGCGCCAGCGTGGCCAGCACCACCAGCGCGCGATCAACGGCGGAAGCGGTGGAAAGGGCGGGGGCATCGGGCAACATCGCGTCAGTATCCGGTGCTTGCCTGTACGCGCAAAGCACTATTTCTCATTGGCTGGGAATGGCTGTTTCTTTTTTGGCGTTCGGCGGCACGCGGGCTTTGCGCCATCAGCGGCAACTCATGCGCGACAACTCACGCCCAGGCGCATGGCTGTCCACACGCCGGCGCAGCGCACCAGCGTGGAGCAACATTCATACCAAGCGGCCTTTGAAGACGGTCTTCAGGCGCGGGTTGGCGCCCAGGGCATAGCTCAGCTCGGCGGGCCGCTGCACGCCCCACAGCACGAAGTCGGCTCGTTTGCCCTCTGCCAGTACACCGCGGTCGCGCAGGCCCAGGGCGGCGGCGGCGTGGCGCGTGACGCCGGCCAGCGCTTCTTCGGGCGTCAGGCGAAACAGCGTGCAGGCCATGTTGAGCATCAGCAGCAGCGAGGTGCAGGGCGAACTTCCCGGGTTGCAATCGGTGGAGATCGCCATGGGCACGTGCTGCTCGCGCAGCAGGGCCACGGGCGGCAATCTGGTTTCGCGCAAAAAGTAGAAAGCGCCTGGCAGCAGCACCGCGACGGTACCGGCCGCCGCCATGGCCTGCGCGCCTTCGGCCGACAGCCATTCGAGGTGGTCGCAGCTGAGCGCGCCATACCGCGCCGCGAGCTGCGCGCCGCCGCTGTCGCTGAGCTGCTCGGCATGCAGTTTGACCGGAATGCCCAGGGCTTTGGCGGCGGCGAAGACACGTTCAGTCTGCGCGGTGCTGAAGGCGATGCGTTCGCAAAAGGCATCAACCGCATCGACCAGGCCCTCGGCGTGCAATACCGGCAACATCTCGAGCACGGCATCGACGTAGGCATCGGTGCGGCCGGCGAATTCGGCGGGCACGGCGTGCGCGCCCAGAAAGGTCGTACGTATGTCCACCGCATGGGCCTGCCCCAGCGCGCGCGCGACGGACAGCGCCTTGCGTTCGTGCTCGAGCGCCAAGCCGTAGCCGGACTTGATCTCGAGCGTGGTCACGCCTTCAGCGATCAATTCTTTGAGCCTGGGCGCGCTTTGCGTCTGCAGCTCCTGCGCGCTCGCGGCGCGCGTGGCCTTGACGGTGGAAGCAATGCCGCCGCCGGCGCGGGCGATGTCTTCATAACTCGCGCCATTGAGGCGCAGCTCGAACTCATGGGCGCGGTCGCCGCCGTAAACGAGGTGGGTGTGGCAATCGATCAAGCCGGGCGTGATGAGTGCGCCGCCCGCGTCATGCTGCGCCGTGCAGCGCGCCAGCAGTGCGGCCGGCAGTTCCGCGCGCGGACCGACCCAGGCGATGGACTCGCCTTCCACCACCAGTGCGGCATCTTCCATCAGTCCATACGGCTGGGCGGCATCGGCCTGCAGCGTGGCGATGTTGCAGTGGGTCCAGAGTTGCAGGCTCATGCGGGAATCTCCATCCAGAGGGCTTGCTGCGCGGCGACACGCACCGCGGCACTGCCCGTGACCGTGCGCCAGGCCAGGCTGGCGGGGGCCAGTTGCAGCGCCTCCTCGTCAAACAGCACCGTTGCGGCCGAAGTGTGCGCGTACACGGCGATGGTCGTCCCGGCATGCAGGGCTTCTGAAAAACGGCCCTCCACGCGCACCATGCGCGAAGGCTTTGGGCCCCTGCGCACCATGAGGTTGAAGTCCCGCGTCTTGCCGGCTATCAGTTCGCAATCCGTAGCGGCCGCGCCGTCAAAGAACAAGGGCGCGTCGGCGGCCGTCACACGATGCGGCACACCGGCCACCTCCAGCTGCACGCCTGCGCCTTCGAGCACGGCGAACCAGCGCTCTATGCCTTCGAATTTCGAGAAAGGGCCGCTTTTGTCAACGTCGGCCACCGACATGCGCCAGGCCCAGTCGCCCGCAGCTGGCCACATGGCCAGTTCGCGCGTGACGCCGCCGCCGTTGCGCCAGGGCGTGGCGGGAATGTCGGCCAGGCGGACGATGTTCCAGACGGAGCGGTTTGCAGAATTCATGCGAGAGACCTCCGCGCTGCAGCGCTACGGTATGAGCCCTTGGGGCGGCCCGGCGGGCTCATGCCTGGAACTTCCCGGCAAAGCTGTAGCGCGAGCCCGGATACACCAGGCGCGCCACGCTGGCGATGTTGCTGCCGCTCACGGTGCGCCGCATCATGGCCAGGCAAGGCTCGCCCAGCTTGATCTCCAGGTGCTTGGCCTCGAGCGCGGAAGGCAGGCAGGCTTCGATCGAATAGCTGGCTTCGGTCAAGGGCGCCTCGGCCAGCAGGTGGTGCGTGGGCGTGGTCTCGCTGAAATCGGTTTCCAGGTAGTGCGGCGCCGCCGCCGGGTTGACGTAGCGGTCTTCATACTGAATGGGCACGCCGTTCTCCAGGTGAATCAGGATGGTGTGGAACACCCGGCCGCCCGACCGCAGGCCCAGGGTGCGTGCCAGGTCGGCGCTGGCTTTTTCGGATTCAGCCAACAGCACGCGCGAAGTGTGCACATGGCCGCGCTCCACCACCTCCTCATGAATGTCACGAATGGTAAGCGTGGACGAAATGCGGTGCAGCTCCGCGACGAAGGTGCCGGAGCCCTGGATGCGAGTGACCAGGCCCTCGCCCATCAGCTCGCGCAGCGCTCGGTTCACCGTCATGCGGCTCACCCCGAACTGCTCCATCAGCACGGATTCGCTGGGCACCGGGTCGCCCGGCTTCCAGGTGCCGGCGCTGATGCGTTTCTTGATGAATGCCTTGACTTGGCCGTAGGCGGGCAGTGGTGTGGTGGCCATGGTTCAGCGGGTGTGTAAGAAAAAAACATTGTCACCGCAAAAGGCCGGGGGCGATCCCTTTGCAGCCCTTGCGCGCACAAACCGTAGATTACGCCAGTTGACACAAGTTGTATAGACAACTACGATTTATACCAGTCACCGCGCATTCTTTCCTGGAATGTCCGAAAAGTTTTTTGTTCTTATTTCCGGAGCAGCCCCATGTCCGACCTTTCCCAAACCCCTTTCCTTGACAGCAAGGCCCGCCCGGTGCGTGCCCCCCGCGGCAGCACGCTGAGCTGCGCCAACTGGCAGATCGAGGCGGCCTACCGCATGATCCAGAACAACCTGGACCCGGAAGTCGCCGAAAACCCCGATGAGCTCGTGGTTTACGGCGGCATCGGCAAGGCGGCGCGCAGCTGGCCGGCCTTCGACGCCATCCTCGACTCGCTGCGCAAGCTCAAGGCCGACGAAACCCTGCTGGTGCAGTCGGGCAAGCCGGTGGGCGTGTTCCGCACCCACCCGGGCGCGCCGCGCGTGCTGATCGCCAACTCCAACCTGGTGCCCAAGTGGGCGACCTGGGAGCATTTCAACGAGCTGGATCGCGCCGGCCTGATGATGTACGGCCAGATGACGGCCGGCAGCTGGATTTACATCGGCACCCAGGGCATCGTGCAGGGCACCTACGAGACCTTTGTGGAAGCGGGCCGCCAGCATTTCAACGGCGACCTCGCGGGCCGCTGGGTGCTGACCGCCGGCCTGGGCGGCATGGGCGGCGCGCAGCCGCTGGCCGCCACCTTTGCCGGCGCCTGCTCGCTCAACATCGAGTGCCAGCAGTCCAGCATCGACTTCCGCCTGCGCACCCGTTACGTCGACAAGCAGGCCAAGGACCTTGACGAAGCACTGGAGATGATCAAGCACCACACCTCGCGCAAGGAGGCCGTCTCCATCGCGCTGTGCGGCAATGCGGCCGAGATTGTTCCCGAGCTGGCCAGACGCGCCAAGGCCGGCGGCCTGCGCCCCGACATCGTGACCGACCAGACCTCGGCCCACGACATCATCAACGGCTACCTGCCGATTGGCTGGACAGTTGCGCAATGGAAAGCCGCACAGAAAGACCCGGCCCAGCATGCCGCGCTGACAAAAGCCGCGGGCGAATCCTGCGCGGTCCACGTCAAGGCCATGCTGGCCTTCCACGAAATGGGCATTCCCACGGTGGACTACGGCAACAACCTGCGCCAGGTTGCGAAAGACTTCGGCGTGGACAACGCTTTCGACTACCCCGGTTTTGTGCCCGCCTACATCCGCCCGCTGTTCTGCCGCGGCGTCGGCCCCTTCCGCTGGGTGGCGCTCTCGGGCGACCCGGAAGACATCAAGAAGACCGACGCGAAGATGAAAGAGCTGTTCCCGGAAAACAAGCACCTGCATCGCTGGCTGGACATGGCCGAAGAACGCATCGCCTTCCAGGGCCTGCCGGCGCGCATCTGCTGGATTGGCCTGGGCGAGCGCCACCGCGCGGGCCTGGCCTTTAACGAGATGGTCAAGAACGGCGAGCTCAAGGGCCCCATCGTCATCGGCCGCGACCACCTGGACAGCGGCTCCGTCGCTTCGCCGAATCGCGAGACCGAGGCCATGAAGGACGGCAGCGATGCCGTGAGCGACTGGCCGCTGCTCAATGCCCTGCTCAATACCGCCAGCGGCGCGACCTGGGTCAGCCTGCACCATGGCGGCGGCGTGGGCATGGGCTACTCGCAGCATTCGGGCGTGGTCATCGTCTGCGACGGCACGGCCGACGCGTCGGAAAAACTCGCCCGCGTGCTGTTCAACGATCCGGCCACCGGCGTGATGCGCCATGCCGACGCGGGCTATGACATCGCCAAACAAAGCGCCAAAGACAACGGGCTGAACCTGCCCATGATAGGAAGCTGAAACACATGTCCGATAGCACCGCCGAGATCCACCTCACCTACCTGAACCACCCCGACGTCCAGGCCCTGGCCCTGACCGACGCCGAGATCATCGCCGCCGTCGAGCAGGCCCTGCACGCGCAGGGCAACAAACAGACGACCATAGAGCCGCGCATGCACCTGGTGCCGGAGAAAGACTACCCCGGCCACTTCAACGTGCTGCGCGGCTACATACGCCCGCTGGGCCTGGCCGGCGTGAAAGTGGTGGGCGATTTTTACAAGAACTACGAGCAAGGGCTGCCTTCTGAGCTGGCGATCCTCAACCTGTTCGACCCGAAGAACGGCTCGCCCATCGCCATCATCGACGCCTCGGACATCACCGACATGCGCACCGGCGCCATCACCGCGCTGGGCGCCAAGCACCTGGCGCGCAAGAACTCGAAAATCCTGGGCCACATAGGCGCGCGCGGCACCTCCTACTGGAACGTTCGCCTGCTCGACTCGATCTACAACTTCGACGAGATCCGCGTGCACTCGCGCCGGCCCGAAAGCCGCAACGCCTTTGCCGCCAAGCTTGAGAAAGACCTGGGCAAGAAGATCACCGTGACCGAGGACTGGGAATCCTGCGTGCGCGGCGCCGACATCGTGGTCGAAGCTTCGCGCCTGGAAAAACCCACGCCCATGCTGAAGACCGAGTGGATCAAAAAAGGCGCCTGCGTGATCCCCTACGGCACCATGAGCGCGGTCGAGCTCTCGCTGACCGACATCATGGACAAGATGGTGATGGACGACTGGGGCCAGGCCAAGGCCGGCCCGCTGGGCGCGCTGCGCGCCCATGTGGACGCCGGCAAGCTGTCGGAAGCCACGCTGCACGCCGAGCTCGGCCAGATCGTCGCGGGCCTCAAGCCCGGGCGTGAAAGCGATGACGAGACCAATCTGTTCTGGCACCGCGGCCTGTCGCTGTCGGACATCGCGCTGGGCGCCTTCATGCTCGAAAAGGCCAAGCGCATGGGCCTGGGGCAAAAGCTGCGGTTCCGCTGAAACGAGCCAGCAGGGTGCACGCCGTGAATTCACCACAAGCTGGAGAGGCGCTGGTCGCCAATGCCCGCATGTACTCGGCCACGCCCGCGGCCAAGGCCGACTGGAAGACCTTGCTGGCCTGGGTGCTGGACCGCGCGGGCCTGCCCTGGGACTTGATGGACTACGACGCGCCCGCCCCGCTGTCGCTGCTGTGGGCGCGCGACGACCTGGGCCTGGCGATGATGTGCGGCCTGCCGTTTGCGCAGCGCGGCGAGCAACCCACGCTGGTGGCCGCGCCTATCCCGTCGCCGGCGCGCTATGGCAGCAAGCCGGTGTATTTCACCGACATTGTGGTACGGGCCGACGCGCCCTACCGCAGCCTGGAAGACACGTTTGGCGGCGTGATCGGCTACACGTTGGCCGACTCCATGTCGGGCGGCGTGGCGCTGCGCCATCACCTGGCACCTTACCGCCGGGCACGAGGCTCGCGCCTGTACCGCAAAGCGGTTGGCGAACTGATCAACGCCCGCGGCGTGATCACCGCCCTGGCCGAGGGCCGCATAGACGCCGGCCCGCTGGATAGCTATTACCACGACCTGCTCAAGGCTTACGACCCGGCCTTTGCCGCGCAGGTGCGCACGCTCACCAGCACAGCGGCGCTGCCGATTCCTCCGCTGGTGGCCACCGCCGCCTTGCCGCCCGAGACCTTGTCACGCCTGCGCGAGGCGCTGCTGGCGACGGCCACGGCGGCTGAGATTGCACCGCTGATGCAGCGCCTGCTGCTCGCGGGTTTTGCTTTCCCCGACGCGAACGACTACCGGCCTCTGGCGGCCATGGACGGCGGGCCTGCGCCTGCACTGGATGACATTTGATGAAGCCCCTGAAACTGCTGATCACGCGTTCCACTGTTCTGGCATTGCTGCTTGCCGCCTCCTTCGGCGCGGCGGCCCAGGCTTACCCTTCCAAAGCACTGCACGTCATCGCGCCCTTCCCGCCCGGCGGGCCTGTCGACGTGCTGGGCCGTGTGCTGGCGCAGGGCCTCTCGGAATCCATGGGCCAGCCGGCCGTGGTCGACAACAAGGTCGGCGCGGCCGGCAACATCGGCATTGACCAGGCCGCGAAAGCCGCACCCGACGGCTACACCCTGGCCATCGTCCCGCTGGGCAATATTGCGGTCAATCCGGCCCTCTACCCCAACCTGCCCTACAAGGCCGCCGACCTCGCGCCCGTCACCATGCTGGCCACGGTGGAAAACGTGCTGGTGGTGAACGCCGCCGTGCCGGCACGCTCCGTCAAGGAATTGCTGGCGCTGGCCGCGCAAAAGCCGGGCGGCATCAGCTTTGCCTCGCCGGGCGCCGGCAGCCAGGCGCACCTGGCCGGCGAGTTGCTGGCGCTCAACAGCGGCGTGCAACTGCTGCATGTGCCCTACAAAGGCATAGGCCCGGCACTCAATGATTTGCTGGGCGGCCAGGTCAGCATGATGTTCGCGCAGATGTCTTCGGTGCTGCCGCATATCAAGAGCGGCAAGCTGCGCGCACTCGGCGTGGCCAGCCTCAAGCGTTCGGCCGTGATGCCCGAAACACCGACGATTGCCGAGCAGGGCCTGCCGCGCTTCGAGGCCGTGTCCTGGTATGCGCTGATGGTGCCGGCCGGAACGCCGCGCGCCGTGATCGACAAACTCAATGCGGAAACTGTCAAGCTCTTCGCAGCACCGGCCCTCAAGGAAAAATTGGCCGCACTCGGTATGGATGCTGCGACCGGAAAACCTTCCGACCTGGCGGTCGCCATCCAGGCTGACACCCAGCGCTGGACCGACGTGATCCGTCAAAAAAACATCAAACCCGAATAACACCACCATGACCCTCACCCTCCAACCCGGCCGGCTCACCCTGGCGCAGCTGCGCGACATCCACACCAACCCGCAAACGCTGGCGATAGACCCCGCCGCCGCGGCCGGCATTCGCGCCAGTGCCGCGCTGGTGCAAAAAGCCGCACAGGGCGGGGATGCCGTCTATGGCGTCAACACCGGCTTCGGCAAGCTGGCCAACCAGCGCATCGCGCAGGCCGACCTGGAAACCCTGCAGCTCAACCTGCTGCGCTCGCATGCCGTCGGTGTGGGCGAACCCATGCCTGAACGCGTCGTGCGCCTGGTGCTGCTGCTCAAGGCCGCGAGCCTGGCGCGCGGCTACTCGGGCGTGCGTGAAGTGGTCATCGATACATTGATGGCGCTCTACAACAAGGGCCTCACGCCGGTGATTCCTTGCCAGGGTTCGGTGGGCGCTTCGGGCGACCTCGCGCCGCTGGCCCATTTGTGCCTGCCGCTGATTGGCGAAGGCGAAGTTTTCTACAAGGGCAAGCGCATCGCCGCTGCGGATGCGCTCAAGCAGGCCGCCATCACGCCGGTCAAGCTCTCGGCCAAGGAAGGCCTGGCGCTGATCAACGGCACGCAGGTGTCGACCGCACTGGCGCTGGATGCACTGCTCGCCACCGACCGGCTGTTCGAAGCCGCCGTGATTTCAGGCGCCGTCACGCTGGACGCCGCGCGCGGCAGCGACGGCCCCTTCGACCCGCGCATCCACGCGGTGCGCGGCCAGCCCGGGCAGATCGCCTGCGCCGCCGCATACCGCGCCATCATGGTGGGCAGCGAAATCCGCCGCTCCCACCTGGAAGGCGACGACCGCGTGCAGGACCCGTATTGCCTGCGCTGCCAGCCGCAAGTCATGGGCGCCTGCCTGGACCAGATGCGCTACGCCACGGAAGTGCTGATGCGCGAAGCCAATGCGGTGACCGACAACCCGCTGGTGTTCGCCGACGACGAGACGCTTCTGTCCGGCGGCAATTTTCATGCGGAGCCGGTCGCGCTGGCCTGCGATGCGCTGGCTGTGGCCATCGCCGAAATCGGCGCCATCACCGAACGCCGCATCGCCATGCTGGTCGACACCGTCGCTTCTCGCCTGCCGGCTTTCCTGACGCCCGAGCCGGGCCTGAATTCCGGTTTCATGATCGTGCACGTGACGGCCGCCGCGCTGGCCTCCGAAAACAAATCGCTGGCGCATCCGGCCAGCGTGGACAGCCTGCCCACCTCGGCCAACCAGGAGGACCATGTGAGCATGGCGACTTTCGCAGCGCGCCGGCTGCAGCCCATGCTGCGCAACACCGAGTACATCGTGGCCATCGAGCTGCTGGCCGCCGCGCAGGGCATCGAATTTTTGCGCCCGCTCAAGAGCTCCGCGGTGCTTGAAGGCGTGCTGCAACTGGTGCGCCAGGCCTCGCCGGCCATGATGCATGACCGCAGCCTCGCACCCGATATGGAAAGAGTGCACCAATTGGTGGCCGGCGGGCGCATAGGCCTGGCCGGAGAGGCCCAAATCACCGAGTTAACCGCCTTGCGGCTGGCATGAAGCCTGCATACATTAGCGATATCTCAAACTGCTATCTAACAGGAGCCTCTTCATGAAGCAACAACTTGCCCTCTCCCTGCTGGCCGCCGCAGCCGCCCTGGCCATGGGTGCCGCCCACGCTCAGGAGACCAAGGTCGCCATCGGCATTTCGGGTTGGACGGGTTTTGCCCCGCTGACCTTGGCCAAGGAAGCCGGCATCTTCAAGAAAAACGGGCTCGACGTCTCGATCAAAAAGATTCCGCAAAAAGACCGCCACCTCGCAATCGCTTCGGGCGACGTGCAGTGCGCCGCCACCACGGTGGAAACCTGGGTGGTGTGGAACGCCAACGGCGTGGCCACCACGCAAATCTTCCAGCTCGATAAAAGCTACGGCGCCGACGGCATGGTGGTGAAACCGGCCATCACCAAAATCAGCGACCTCAAGGGCAAGACCGTGGCCGCCAGCGCGCCCGGCACCTCGCCCTACTTCGCCCTGGCCTGGATGCTGAAGAAAAACGGCATGAGCACCAAGGACGTGAAGGTCGTCAACCTCGAACCGCAGGCCGCGGCCAACGCCATGATCGCCGGCACCGACGGCGTCGATGCCGCGATGACTTACGAGCCCTACCTGGGTGCGGTGCGCGCCAAACCCGAAGCCGGCAAGATCCTCGCCACCACGCTGGACTACCCCATGGTGATGGACACCTTCGGCTGCACGCCCAAGTTCCTGAGCGAAAACCCCAAGGCCGCCAAGGCCCTGGCCGACAGCTATTTCGATGCCGTCGAGATGATCCAGAAAGAGCCGAAGAAGAGCTTCGAAATCATGGGTGCCGACGTGAAGCAGAGCGGCGAAGCCTTTGAGGCCTCGTCCAAATACCTGCGCTGGCAGGACCGCGCGGCCAACCAGAAATTCTTTGCCGGTGAGCATGCTGCCTTCAGCAAGGAAGCCGCCGAACTGCTGATGGAAGCGGGCATCATCAAGTCGCTACCCGACATGGGCAAGCTGGCTGATACAAAGTTTCTCAAGTAAGCACGCGAGCGCATGCGGCCACTCCAACCCGTAACGCCCGGCGCGCGCATCGCGCTGGGCATCAGTTTTTTCGTTCTGTTCTTTGCCGTGTGGGCTTTCTTCACGCTGGGCGGCTACGTCTCCAAGACCTTCCTGGCCGACCCGATCACCATGGTGAGGTCGGGCTACGACCTGCTGGCCAACCAGGGTTTTGCCAAGGACATCGGCATGACGGTCTGGCGCGTGCTGGGCGGCTTTGCGATTGCCGCCTTTCTGGCCGTTCCCCTGGGCGTGATGATGGGTGCTTACAAACCGGTTGAGGCCTTCTTCGAGCCCTTTGTGAGTTTCGCCCGCTACCTGCCCGCTTCGGCTTTCATTCCGCTGCTGATCCTCTGGGCGGGTATCGGCGAAGCACAAAAGCTGTCCGTGATTTTTATCGGCTCTTTCTTCCAGCTGGTGCTGATGATCGCCGTGAGCGTGGGCAACACGCGGCGTGACCTGGTGGAGGCAGCCTACACCCTGGGCGCGGCAGACCGCGGCATCGTGGTGCGCGTGCTGCTGCCCAGCGCCGCGCCCGAGATCGCCGAGACCCTGCGCATGGTGCTGGGCTGGGCCTGGACCTATGTGATCGTCGCGGAACTGATAGGCGCATCCAGCGGCATAGGCCACATGATCACCGACAGCCAGGCGCTGCTGGCGACCGACCAGATCATCTTCGGCATCATCGTGATCGGCGTGTTTGGGCTGGTCACAGACCTGGCCTTCAAGGCGCTGAACCGCAAACTCTTTCCCTGGGCGCGGCTGTGATCTCGCACTTTGGCGCAGTCGCTCCTTCCCCCTCTGGGGGAAGGCTGGGATGGGGGCCGCCCCGGCTTGTCCGTTCCACGCCAGCCTGTCAATCGATTGCCGCAGGCCCCCATCCCTACCTTCCCCCAGAGGGGGAAGGAGCAAGATTAAGAGCACCTTATTGATGACTGCTTCCAATCCCATCCTGACCGTCACGCAGCTGTCGAAAACCTTTGCAGCCAACAAGGGACCGGGCACGGTGGCGCTACAAGCCACAGACCTGAGCGTTGCCGAAAACGACTTCATCACCATCCTCGGCCCCTCGGGCTGCGGCAAGTCCACGCTGCTGCGCATGGTGGCCGGGCTGGACACGCCGACCAGCGGCAGCATCGTGCTGGACGGCAAGCCCATTGCCGGCCCGGGCGCCGACCGCGGCATGGTGTTCCAGAGCTACACGCTGTTCCCCTGGCTCAGCATCCTGCAAAACGTCTGCTTCGGCCTGCGTGAAAAAGGCATGGCGCCGGATGCCCAACTCGATATCGCACACCAGTTCATCAAGAAGGTCGGCCTGCAGGGTTTTGAAAACCATTTCCCCAAACAGCTTTCGGGCGGCATGCAGCAGCGTACCGCGCTGGCACGGGCCCTGGCCAACAACCCGCGCATCCTGCTGATGGACGAGCCCTTCGGCGCGCTGGATCACCAGACGCGCGAGCTGATGCAGGAGCTGTTGCAAGGCATCTGGGAGGCTGAGCAGAAAACCGTGCTCTTCGTGACGCACGACATCGACGAAGCCATTTTCATGGGCAACCGCGTGGTGGTGATGAGCGCGCGGCCGGGCCGTATCAAGTGCGACATCGCCGTGCCGCTGGCGCACCCGCGCCATTACTCGGTCAAGACGACGCCGGTGTTCACCGAACTCAAGGCGCGGCTGACCGAAGAAATACGCGTGGAAGTGCACCGTGCGGCGGGGCTACAGGCTCCCGCCGCTTAACTTCCTTAAAGCCCGAGCCGCAGCACGATCACCGCGCCCAGCACCAGCGCGGCGATCAAAATCGTCTCACCGACCAGCATGGCCACGGGCTGCCAGCCCAGTTTCATGAGGTCTTCAAAGCTGGTCTTGATGCCGGCCGCCGCGATGGCCGTGACCAGCAGCCAGCGCGAGGTGTCGCTGGCCGCCTGCGTCATGGCCGGCGTGAAAGCGCCTATGGTGGCCAGCAGCACGAGCACGATGAAGGCCAGCAGAAAGCCGGGCACCAGGGGCACCTCCTCATCCACGGCCTTGGCGTCGGGGTGTTTGCGGTAGCTGATGGCGATCAGCAGCACGATGGGCATCAGCAGCATCACGCGGAACAGCTTGACCACGGTGGCGGTGTCGCCGACCTCGGGGCCCAGCATCATGCCGGCCGCCACCACTTGCGCCACGTCATGGATGGTGCCGCCCAGGAAGATCCCGCCCTGCGCGGGCTCAAGCCCTATGAGCTTGAGGGCAAAGGGATAGAGAATCATGCTCAGAGTGGAGAGCACCGTGACGCCGACCACAGCCAGCAGGGTGAAGCGTTCGTTCTCTTTCGTCTGCGGCAGCACCGAGGAAATCGCCAGCGCGGCGGACGCGCCGCAGATGGCAACCGCACCGCCCGAGAGCACGCCTTCCTCGCGGGGGCGCTTCAGCCATTTCGCGAGCAGCAGGCCGAACCCGATGGTCAGCGCCACCGCCACAACGATGACCAGCGCGGTCTCGACGCCGAGCTTGGCGACCTGTGTCAGCGT
Source organism: Polaromonas sp. P1_G1 (assembly GCF_056405595.1). NCBI lineage: Bacteria > Pseudomonadati > Pseudomonadota > Betaproteobacteria > Burkholderiales > Comamonadaceae > Polaromonas > Polaromonas sp. P1_G1. The sequence continues at coordinate 41,133 of NZ_JBFUBU010000049.1, read as the reverse complement.
GATGCGCGCGCCCAGCAGGGCGACACCGACACGCAGCAGGGTGCGGCCGCAAAAATCGACGCCGGTCTTGACCTTGGGGTTGCTGTTGAGGAAGTGAAAGGCCAGGCCTATCAGCAAGGCATACAGCAGCTGGGGCCCGCCATAGTGTTCGGACAGAAAGGTCGCGGCCAGGGCGATGACCACACACACCATGGCGCCGGGCACGCTGGCTTTCAGGAGGGAAACGGAAGGAAGAAAGGACACTGGAGAGGGGGCCGGCGACAAGACCGGGGTAAGACGGAAAAAGGGCGAAAAAAAGCACCGGCGGCGAGGCTTCCGGCTGTGGTCTGGTTGATGCGGAAAACAGCTATCACAGGGTGATTTTCCGTCTTGCACACGCTATTTCCATATGCTACTATTATTAGGTTGTATATACAAGTTGAGGCACTGGAAGCACCAGGATGATGCGGTTTCCAGGCACGGGATGTGCATGCAACAGGCCAGAGGATTCCTTGTTTCAGTTCATTCGGAGATCACCCATGAAGATCAGCAAACTTTTGGCCCTGTCCGCTTTCGCGCTGGCCGCCTTCGCGCCGCTCGCCTCGCACGCCCAGCAAGCCGTGCGCGTCGGCTCCAAAAACTTCACCGAGCAGTTCGTGCTGGCCGAAATCTACGCGCAGGCGCTTGAGGCCGCCGGCATCAAGACCGAGAAGAAGCTCAACCTGGGCGGCACGCTGATCGCCCAGAAGGCAATGGAAGAAAAGCAGATCGACTTCTATCCTGAGTACACCGGCACCATGCTGCTGGCCGTGCTCAAACAGGAGCCCATGACGGACGCCAAGGCGGTGTACGACAAGGTCAAGGACGCCTATGCCAAGATGGGCTTTGTGGTACTGAACCAGTCCAACCTGAACAACGGCTATGTGATGGTGGTGCGTGCCGACACCGCCCAGAAGCTCAAGCTCGAAACCCTGTCCGACCTGGCCAGGGCCGCCAAGGACCTGAAGGTCGGCGCCGGCCCCGAGTTCCGCGACCGCAAAGACGGCCTGCCCGGCCTCAAGGCCAAGTACGACATGGTCTTCGGCGAAGACCTGCAGATGGCCATCGGCCTGCGCTACCAGGCGCTGAAGAACGACCAAATCCAGGTCGTCAACGGCTACTCCACCGACGGCATGATCAGCGCGCTCAAGCTCAAGCGCCTGCGCGACGACAAGAGCCTGTGGCCGCCTTATTTCGTGGTGCCCGTGATCCGCAAGGAAGCGCTGGATGCCAACCCCAAGATCGGTGAAGTGCTGAACCGCGTGAGCGCCCTGCTCGACGAAACCTCCATGGCCCAGATGAACTTCCAGGTCGACGGCGAAAAGCTCGAACCCAAGGACGTGGCCCGCGACTTCCTGAAGTCAAAGGGACTGGTCAAGTAATACGCATCTCCCGGCGCTCCCCCGCACGATCACCGTGAAAGCTTGCACGCCATGACACTCGCGGTCGGGGAACAATGGCTGGGCATCCATGACCTGGTACGCGTGGCACGCGGCGGTGAGCCGGTTTCACTGGCACCGCAGGCGCGTGAACACGTAGTCGCGGCGCGTGAACTGGTCATGCGGCTGGCCACTTCGGGCCAGGCCATCTACGGCCTCAATTCGGCACTGGGCGCCAACACCGGCGCGGTGCTGGCCGTAGGCGACCTTGAAGACTACCAGCGCCGCGCCGTGCGCGCCCGGGCCGTGGCCGTGGGCCCGGCCTATGACAAGGCCTCGGTGCGCGCCATGCAGTTCGCCCGCATCGCCGGCCTGTCGCGCGGCGGCTCGGGTGTCTCGCCCGCGGTGCTGGACGCCTGCATCGCGATGCTGAACTCCCAGGTGCATCCGGTGGTGCCGCGCTTCGGCTCCATCGGTGTGGCCGACCTGCCCCAGCTTTCGCACCTGGCCTTGCCGCTGTTCGGGGAAGGCCAGGCCGAGGTGCGCGATGAAATACTGGACGGTGCCGCCGCGCTCGAACGCGCCGGCTTGCAGCCCGTGACCTTGGGCGCCAAGGACGGTCTCGCCTTGATCAGTTCCAACGCCGCCACCACGGCCCGTGCCGCGCTGGTGCTGCATGACGCCCATGTGGCGCTGAACGCCTGGCTGGCAGCCGTGGCGCTCGGCTATGAAGGCTTCAGGGCCAACCTGTCGCCTCTGCACCCTGGTGCGGTGGCAGCCCGCCCTGCGGCCGGCCAGGTCGAAGTGGCGCGCCAGCTGCGCGAACTCCTCAAGGGCAGCGCGCTGCTGGAGGCCGGTGCCGCGCGCCGTGTGCAGGACCCGGTGTCCATGCGTGTGGTGCCGCAGGTGCACGGTGCCGCGCGCGACATGGTGGACGCGGCCTGCGCGCAGGTCGAGATTGAACTCAACAGCGCGGCCGACAGCCCGCTGGTGCTGGCCGAAGAGGGGCTGATGCTCTCCAACGGCAACTTCCACGTCCCGGCCCTGGCATTGGCGCTGGACGCCTCGGCGATTGCGCTGGCCCAGGCGGCCAGCATGTCGGTGTCGCGCAGCCAGCGTTTCATGTCGCCGGCGCTCACCGGCTTGCCGCTGCAGCTCACGCGCCACGGCCCGGCCCATTCGGGTTTTGCCACGGTGCAGAAAACCCTGACCGCACTCTGGGCCGAGGTGCGGCTGCGCGCCAACCCCGGGTCGCTCGACTACCTGCCGGTGTCCGAAGCGCTGGAAGACCATGCCTGCATGGCGCTGGGCGTGGCGGAAAAATTGGGCGAACTCGTGGAGCGCGTACGCTACCTGATCGCCATCGAACTGCTGGTGGCCGCGCAGGCAGTGGACCTGCGTGAACTCGACACTAGCCAGATGGGTGAAGGCACGCGGCGCACCTTTGAGCAAGTGCGCAAGCTGGTTCCTGTGCTGGACGAAGACCGCCCGCTGGGCCCCGACATAGACCGCATCCAGGCCGCCGTTGCCGCGGGCGTGTTCGGCCCTGAAAGCGCCGGCCAGGGCGTGATATGAGCTGGTTTCTGCGCAACTGGCCCGACGTGCTGTATTCACTGTGGGAACACGTCGCGATTTCGCTGACGGCGCTGGTGATTGCTTTCGCACTGTCGCTGGTCATCGGCGTCGTGGCCGCGCGGCGTGAAAAGCTCTACGGCGCGGTCATGACTGTCTCGGGTTTTCTGTACACCATCCCGACGCTGGCCTTCCTGGCCTTCCTGATTCCCGTGGTGGGCCTGGGCCGCACCAACGCCATCATCACCATGGTGGCGTTTTCGCTGATGATCTTGATCCGCAGCGTGGCCACCGGCATACGCGAGGTGCCGGCCGACATCATCGACGCGGCGCGCGGCATGGGCATGAACAAGGCGCAGATCATGCGGCGTATCGAACTGCCGCTGGCGCTGCCGCTGATCGTGGCGGGCCTGCGCGTCTCGGCCGTCACCGTGATCAGCGTGACGGTGGTGGCGGCTTACGTCAATGCGGGTGGCCTGGGCACGCTGATCTTCAACGGCATCGCGAGCGACCATCCGGCCAAGATATGGACCGGCGCGCTGACGGTCTGCGCGCTGTCCGTCGTCGTCGACCTGGCACTCGCCCTGCTCGAGCGGCGCCTGAAAAACCGGCGCGCAGCCTGAACCCCAAGAGGCCCTGATGCTTGCCGACGCCTGGAACTATGTCCTTGCCCACCCCGCGCAGTTTTACCGCGCGCTGGGCGTGCACGTCGCGCTGTCGGCATCGGCCCTGCTCATCGCCGCGCTGATCTGCATTCCGGCCGGCATTGCCGTGGCGCGCAAGAACGGCCTGTCGCTGGCCGTGGTCAACGCCGCCAATGTGGGCCGCACCCTGCCCTCGCTGGCCGTGCTGGCGCTGGTGATGCCGATTTTGGGCACCGGCTTCGCCCCCGCCCTCTTTGCTCTCACGCTGATCGCGCTGCCGCCCATCGTGACGCACACCATCGTCGGCATGCGCGGTGTGGATGCCGACGCGGTGGATGCCGCCATCGGCATGGGCATGACACGCGCTGCCTTGCTGTGGCATGTGGAGCTTCCCATGGCCATGCCGGTGATCTTCGCGGGCCTGCGCACGGCGGCGGTACAAATTATTTCCGGCGCCGTGCTGGCCGCCTTCATAGGCGGCGGCGGGCTCGGCGACTTCATCACCGCGGGTATCGCGATGATGGCCGTTCCCCAGCTGCTGGTGGGCGCCATCCCGGTGGCGCTGCTGGCGCTGGGCACCGACTTTCTTTTTGGCGCGCTGCAGCGCCGCATGACTCCCCAAGGGCTTCGCGCATGATCACACTCGACCGCCTCACCAAGTCCTTCGGTGGCAGTGCCCAGTCGGCCGTCGACGGCTTGTCGCTGACCGTCAACACGGGCGAGATCTGCGTGCTGATCGGCCCCTCGGGTTGCGGCAAGACCACCACCATGCGCATGATCAACCGCATGGTCGAGCCTGATTCGGGACGCATCGAAGTGGGTGGGCGCGACGTCACCAAGATGGATGCGGTCGAATTGCGCCGCTCAATCGGCTATGTGATCCAGCAGGTGGGCCTGTTTCCGCACATGACCCTGGCCGAGAACGTGGCCACGGTGCCAAAAATGCTGGGCTGGGATTCGGCGCGCATCGCCAAACGTGTGGATGAACTGCTGGCGCTGGTCCACATGGACCCTTCGATTTACCGCCACCGCTTTCCGCGCGAGCTCTCGGGCGGGCAGAAGCAGCGCGTGGGCGTGGCGCGCGCGCTGGCGGCGGACCCGCCGGTGATGCTGATGGACGAACCCTTCGGCGCCATAGACCCGATCACGCGGGCACGCCTGCAAGACGAATTCCTGCGCATCCTGCGCGAGCTGGGCAAGACCATTGTGTTTGTCACGCACGACATCGATGAGGCGATTCGCATGGGTACGCGCATCGCGATTTTGCGCAACGGCAAGGTGGTGCAGTACGACACGCCGGAACGCATACTCGCGCACCCGGCCGATGCCTTCGTCGAAGCCTTTGTCGGTGGCGACCGATCGCTCAAGCGGTTGGCCCTGCTGACGGCCGGGCCCTATGTGGAAAGCGGCACGCCCGCCGCCAATGCGCCGCGCCTGCCGGCCGTGACGCCATTGCGCGATGCGCTGTCGGCCATGCTGGACGCCGGCGCGAATGAGGCCGCGATTGTGGATGCGGAGGGCAAGCCCCTGGGTCGCGTGACCTTGCAAAGCATTCAGCAAGCCGCAGCCGTAGCTCGCTTGTCTTAAACGCTTTCTTGGGTTTTAGAGCCGCTCATAAAACCCAGCGGAGCGGTCCTGGCTAGGCGCGACGCCGCAGACAGTACACCAGTACGGCAAGGCGGCGCAACAACGCCAAGAGGGTTTTGAGCGGCTCTAGGGCTGGCGCATCCGCAAAACGCTGCATACACCTGCGACGGCCGCAAAGCCGGCCGCCAGCCACAGCGCCACAAAAGAACCATGCCCGCCGCGCGGGTTGGGGGGGGCGCCGAGGTGATGATGGTGTGGTTGTTGGGTGACTGGAACAGGCCGTAGCCTATGCCGCACAGCGCCATGCGCCAGACAATGTCGAGCTGCGACGGGTGCGGCGGCAGCACCGCCAGCAAAATCAGGCCCAGACAAAGCAGCGCCATGCCGATACCGCCCAGCACACCACCGGAATAGCGCCCTATCAGCCGTCCCACCACGGGCGAAGTCACCACAATGGCCAGCGGCCAGGCCGTCAACAGCAAACCGGCCTGCAGGTGGGTGAAGCCGTAGTTGCCCAGCAGCAGGAAGGGCAGGCTCACATAGGCCAGGGTCTGCGCACAGAAAGCGCCTATGGACGTGCCCATGGACAGCGCGAAGACGGGGATGCGCAGCAAGTCCAGCGGAAACAGCGGCAGCGGCTGGGCCAGCTGGCGCCGCACATACACCACGCCGACGGCGATGCCCGCCGCGAGCTCGGCCAGCGGCAGCCACAACGAGCCGGCAGGATGACCGCCGGGCACGGTTTCAATGCGGACGCCCAGGCCGTCGACGCCCAGGAACACCAGGCCGAACATCAGCGCGTTGAGCGTCACGTCGAGCGGGGACAGCCGGCCCGCGGCCTTGGCGTGGTTGTCAGGCAAGGCCTTGCGGCCCAGCCACACCGACAGCAGGCCGAAAGGCACGTTGAGCGCGAACAGCCAGGGCCAGGAGGCCACGGAGAGAATGGCGGCCGCAATCGACGGCCCGGCCACCGAGGCCGTGGCCACCACCAGCGAGTTGATGGCAATGCCGCGGCCCAGCAGGTGCTTGGGGTAGATGAGCCGCACCAGCGCCGTGTTCACGCTCATCAGGCCGGCCGCGCCCAGGCCCTGCAGCACGCGGGCCAGCGCCAGCGTGGTCAGCGAATCGGCCATCGCGCAGGCGGCAGAAGCCAGTGTGAAGACCGAAAGGCCGACCAGGTAGACGCGGCGGTAGCCGACGATGTCGCCCAGAGAGGCCAGCGGCAACAAGAGTGCCAAGGTGGCGACCTGGTAGGCGTTGATGACCCAGATGGACTGCGCGGCGGTGGCATTGAGTTCGCGCGTGATGTCGGGCAGCGCGAGGTTGACGATGGTGCCGTCGAGCACCGCCATGACGATGCCCAGAATGATGACCAGCAACGCACGCGTGCGCTCGCGCGCGGGCAAACCATCCTGAACAAGCATGCGGACCTTTGTTATTAAGCGGGCGGTCGGTACGGCTGCCGCGGAGTGTTTATTTTAGGAGCGCCTACGGAATAGCTGCCGGAGCGGCTGCCTTGCCCCAGTGCTGTCCTTGGGAAAGGGTGCCAAAAATGAGAAATCCCGGCATGCAGGTGCATGGCCGGGATTTCCAGGGGTCAATGAGCTGGTGAGTGCCGCTGGCGCGGCCTCACACTATTTCATGCCGTACTTGGCCTTGGCATCGTTCTGGCAGCCGTCCTTGGCGGCGCCCGTTAGTGCATCGCAGCGTTCCTTGGCGGCCTTGTATTCGGCATCGCGTTTCTCGGAACCGGCCTCCTTGCGGGTGTCGGCCATTTTTTCGCTCTTGTCCTTGCTGGTGTCGGCCGCGGTCTTCACCACCTTGGCGTCTTCCTTGGCTTTGACGTGGGCTGCCTTGGCGTCCTTGATGCAGACGTCCTTGGCATTGCCCTTCTGGTCGTCGCACTTTTCCTTGGCGGTGTCGTAGGCGGCGTCGGCTTTGGCGAAGGCTACTTTCTCGGTATTGCGGGGGCCGGGCTTGTACTGGGCTTCGAGTTCGGCCTTGGCGACCTTTTCAACGCCCTTGGCTTCCGAGACGCAGATGTCCTTGGCGTTGTCCTTCAGGGTGCCGCATTTGTCGCGGCTGGCCTTGTAGTCAGCCGAGATGCGGTCGTCCTGGGCCTTGTACTCTTCCTTGGTCATTGCCATGGCGTTGCCGGCAAAAGCGCAGGACATCACGGCGGTCAGCATCAGCAATCTGGTTTTGGTGGTGTTCATGGGTGGCTCCTTGGGATGGTGTGAATCGTTGTATTCGTTGCGGGCGCTTGCGGATGGAGGAAGGCGGCTCAATAGCGTTCGAAGAAGTCCGTCGGGTTGCGGTCCTTCCACACGGCAACCTGCTTTTCGGCTTCTTCCTTGCTAAGGCCGTGGCGCTCCTGGATCTTGCCGAGCAACTGTTCGCGCTTGCCGGCGATGACGTCGAGGTCGTCGTCGGTGAGCTTGCCCCACTGCTCCTTGACCTTGCCCTTGAGCTGGCGCCAATTGCCTTCCATGCGGTCGTGGTTCATGGTGTTCTCCTCAAAAGGTGTTCTCCTCAAAAAATGGGTAATCCGCCCAGAGGCCACAAGCAAGACGCTCACGGCAATGGACATGAATTCACCTTACGGCGGACGCCATCCGCCCGCCGTAGGCCCGCGTATTCGATGGGCGTAGGCTCATGCTTACAGCCCGGTGGAAGATAGGGTTTTAGATTGGGTTTTTGGAGTTAGTTGCATAGCTAATTAATTTCTGCTACAGTGCTTCCATGTTTGACCACTGCCTTTATTTCAATACCACCGCGCTGGCCCGCCTGGTCGACAAGGAGTGGACGCTGGCTTTCAAGCCCTTCGGCGTCACGCCCTCGCAGGGTTTCATGCTGCGGCTGGTGCTCAAGCAGCCCGGCATGCCGCAGCACGAGATCGCCGACGAGCTGACGATCTCGCGCCCCACCGCCACGCGCCTGCTCGACGGCTTGCAGGCATTGGGACTGGTTGAACGCAGGAGCCTGGAATCCGACGGCCGCCACTGGGCCGTGTTTCCCACCGCTCAGGCCGAGGCACTGCATGCCTGCATCAACAAAGCCAGCGGCGACGTGACACGCCGCATCCAGCAACAGATCGGAAAGGAGAACTTCGATGAAACCGTAGCCCGTGTCAGGAGCGTGTCTTCCGCGCTGAAATGAAGCGCACTAGGCGTTTTTTCCATGTTCCTTTTTTTTACCCACATAGTTGCATAGCTAACTATTAATTTTCAACCCACCGGAGAAATCACATGCCCATCCTCAACGTCAAAGTCAGCCAGCCCGCCAGCCCCCAGCTGACGAACGCCATCGCCGAAACCCTGCTGGAGCTGACCACGCGCATCCTGCGCAAGAAACGCGAACTGACCGCCATCGCGATCGACTTCGTGCCGCCCGAGCACTGGATCGTGGGCGGCAGCACGCTGGCCAGCCAGGGCAAGAACAGTTTTTATTTCGACATCAAGGTGGTGGACGGCACCAACACCAAGGACGAGAAAGCGCAGTACGTGGCCGAGGCCTTTGCCGCTTTCAGCAAGCTGCTGGGCAATGTGCACGATGAAAGCTACATCTACGTGCACGACGTGCGCGCCGAGGCTTACGGCTTCGGCGGCCTGACGCAGGAGTTCCGCTACATCAAGGCAAAACTCTGAGGACTGCTCCTTACTTGGAGCGCAGGGTGCGGCTCAGCAGCGCCACCGGCAGCAGGCCGACCAGCACCAGGGCCAGCGCCGGCAGGGCGGCCTCGCCGAGGCGCTCGTCGCGCGCCAGCTGGTAGGTCACGACCGCCAGGGTGTCGCTGTTGAAGGGCCGCAGCACCAGCGTGGCGGGCAGCTCTTTCATGACGTCGACAAACACCAGCAGGCCGGCCGCCGCGACCGAGCGCTTGAGCAGCGGCCAGTGCACGCGCGCAAGTATGCCCAGGCCGGGCGTGCCCAGCATGCGCGCACTGTCGTCAAAGCTGGCGGGAATGCGCGAATAACCGCTTTGCAGGCTTTGCAGGGCCACGGCGCTGAAGCGCACCAGGTAGGCCCAGACAATGCCCAGCACGGTCGCCGTGACCCAGTAACCCGCGCCGGTTTGCGGCGCGGCCGCCTGCAGCCAGCCCACGGGCAACAGCAGGCCGACCACGATGACAGCGCCCGGCACCGCATAACCCAGGCTGGCCAACTGCACCGCAGCGCGGGTCAGCAGCCGGGGCTTGCGGCGCACCGCGAAGGCCAGGCCCAGTGCCAGGCCGGTGGCCAGCAGCGCGCTGAGGCCTGCCAGCCAGACGCTGTTCAAGGCCCAGCCGAAGAATTTGTCCCAGAGCAAATTGTCCCAGCCCAGCACCAGCGGGCGCAGCATGAACAGCACCGGCAGCACAAAGCCCAGCGCGATCGGCACAGCGCACACCGCCCAGGCCGACAGGGCGCGCAGGCCGCGCAGTTGCACCGGCGCCGCATCCTGCGCGCCGGAGCGCGCACCGCGCCCGGTGGCGAAACGCATGCGCTTTTGCGCGCCGTGTTCTATCCACAGCAGCAGCGCGACAAAAAACAGCAGCACAGTGGCCAGTTGGGCGGCGGCGATGCGGTTGTCCATGGACAGCCAGGCCTTGTAGATGCCGGCGGTGAAGGTCTGGATGCCGAAGTAGCTGGAGACACCGAAGTCGGCCAGCGTTTCCATCAGCGCCAATGCCACACCGGCGGCCACAGCCGGGCGCGCCAGCGGCAGCGCCACACCGCGTATGCGGCGCGACAGCGGCGCGCCCAGCAGCCGGGCCGCTTCCATCAGGTGAACGGCGCGCTCTGACAAGGCCGTGCGCGCCAGCAAATAAACATAAGGGTAAAGCGCGACGGTGAACACCAGCACCGCGCCGCCCAGGCTGCGCACTTCGGGCAGCAGCCGCCCCTGCAGGCCGAAAGACGAACGCAGCCAGCTCTGCAGCGGGCCGGCGTACTGCAGGAAATCGGTATACGCATAGGCCAGCACATAGGCCGGCATGGCCAGCGGCAGCAACAGCGCCCACTCAAACACCCGGCGACCCGGAAACTCGAACAAGGTCACCGCGCTGGCGGTCGCCATGCCCACCACCGCCACGCCGAAAGCCACGCTGACGCACAGCAGCAGGGAGGTGGCGGTGTAGTCGGGCAGCACCGTCTGCAGCATCTGCAGCAGGATGGACTGCGCCTGGACGTCGAACTGCAGCCAGGACAGCGCCACGGCGACGACCGGCAAGGTGAGCAGGCCCACCAACAAAAAGAGCACGACGGAAGGAACAGTGGAAATCAGGCGGCGCAGCATGTAGACCCGGAAAAAGGCCTCTGCAGAAAGAGGCCCTCCCCTCGCTGCGCGCGCCGTGGTGTTGCAGCGGTCACTGCAAATGAGAATTGTAAGCATCCAGGGCCCTACAATCGAGCCCATGTTTCTGGATATCTCCCAGCTGGGCGTGCACTATGCCGGCCGTTCCAAACCCGCGGTCGACGGCGTGTCCTTCAGCCTCCAGGCGGGGGAGATCGGGGTCCTGATCGGGCCTTCGGGCTGTGGCAAGACCACCCTGCTGCGGGCCGTCGCCGGCCTGGAGCGCGCCAATGCCGGCAGCATCACACTGGCCCGGCAGCTTGTCAGCAGCGCCGCCGTCCATATTCCGGCCGAATCCCGCCGCATCGGCATGGTGTTCCAGGATTACGCGCTGTTTCCGCATCTCGACGCCGCCCACAACGTCGCTTTCGGCCTCACCCACCTGCCCGCCGCCCAGCGGCAGCAGCGCGTCGGTGAGGTGCTGGAACTCGTCGGCCTGGGCAATGTGCACAAGCGTTTCCCGCATGAGCTCTCGGGCGGCCAGCAGCAGCGCGTGGCGCTGGCGCGGGCGCTGGCGCCGCAGCCGCGTTTGCTGCTGCTGGACGAGCCTTTTTCCAACCTCGACGTGGACTTGCGCGAACGCCTGGCGCACGAGGTGCGCGGCATCCTCAAGGCCGCCGGGGCGACCGCGCTGTTCGTCACGCACGACCAGCTCGAGGCCTTCGCCATCGGCGACCGAATCGGCGTGATGCACCAGGGCCGGCTGCACCAGTGGGACGAAGCCTATGCGCTGTACCACCGCCCTGCTACGCGCTTTGTGGCCGACTTCATCGGCCACGGCGTGTTCGCGCAAGCCCACATTGAGCAGCTCGGCGACGAGGTGGTGGTGCACACCGCGCTCGGCGACCTCACGGACATGCTGGAGTGCCCCCTGCCGGGCGCCTACGCCGGCGGCTTGTGCGACGTGCTGCTGCGGGCCGACGACATCGTGCACGACGACAACGCACCGGTCAAAGCGCAGATCCAGCGCAAGGCCTTTCGCGGGTCGGAGTTTTTGTACACGCTCAAGCTGCAGACAGGCGAGACGGTGATGGCGCATGTGCCTTCACACCACAACCACGCGCTGGGCGAGTGGATAGGCATACGCGCCGAGGTCGACCACGTCGTGACCTTCCCGCGCGAAGAAAGTGCCTGAGAGCCTCTAAGCCTGCTGCCGCAGCGCTTCGATGTCTTCGCGCAGCGTCTGCGCCCACACGCGCCGTGTCTGCCCCTGGGGCTGCTGCGGCTCACCGAAAACCACCACCGCCTTGAGCGGCGGCGCCGTGAGCGTGCGCCAGATCGAACCGGCCAGGGTCTCGTCATCGACATAGCTGGGCGCGAAGCTGGTGGCGCCGCTGGCCGCGTCAACGAACTTGAGCGCCACCGGCTGCACCGGCACAGCGGCTTCAATGGCCGCCTGGATCAGGTTGGCATGGAAATGCTTGAGGGTGATGCCGTCGCCCGTCGTGCCTTCGGGAAACACCGCCAGGATGTCGCCGGCCTGCAGGCGTTCGGCCATCTGCGTGACCACCCGGTGCGCGTCGCGCCGCGATTCACGCTCGATGTACAGCGAGCCGGCGCCGTCGGACAGCGTTCGCACGAAAGGCCAGTCCCGCACGTCCGCCTTGGAGACGAAGCGGCAGTGGCGCGAGGCGTGCATCACCAGGATGTCCAGCCATGAGATGTGGTTGGCCACCAGCAGCATGGGGCCGCCGGCGGGCGGTGTGCCCTTGACGACCAGCTCGATGCCGACGATGCGCAGCATGGCCCCGGCCCATACCTGCACGCGCGCCTCCTGGTCGGCCTGGTCCAGCTTGGGGAACAGCGTTTTGATCGTCCAGAAGCCCTGCACCGCGTGCACGGTGGCGCGCAGCAGCGTCCAGCAGAAACGAAGCCATCTCATGGGTTTGCGCGCGCCTCAGTGCGAAGCTTCATAGGCGAGCTGCCCGCCCACCACGGTCCAGCGCACGCGCACCGGCATCTGGTGGCCTGAGAACGGCGTGTGCTTGCCCTGGCTGCGCAGCGCGGCCGGCTCGACCGTCCATTCGCCCTTGGGGTCGAACACGCAAATATCGGCCACGCCGCCCTTGACCAGCCGGCCTGAACTGCTTTGCAGCGTGCCCAGCGCGTCACCCAGCACACGCGCGGGCTCGCTGGTCAGCACCGCCAGCGCGCGAACCAGGCCGGCGCCGCTGTCGTTGCCCCATTTGCAGGCCAGGCCCAGCAGCAGCTCCAGCCCCGTGGCGCCCGGTTCGGCCTCGGCGAAGGGCAAAGTCTTGGCATCTTCGTCGACTGGGGTGTGGTCGGACACCAGCGCGTCGATGGTGCCGTCGGCCAGGCCCTGGCGAATGGCGTCGCGGTCGCGCTGCTGGCGCAGTGGCGGGTCCAGCCGCATGCGGCTGTCGAAGTAGCCGATGTCCACGTCGGTCAGGTGCAGGCTGTTGATGCTGACGTCGCAGCTCACGGCCAGGCCCTCGGCCTTGGCCCTGGCGACCAATGCCACGCCCGCTGCGCTGCTGATGCGGCACAGGTGCACACGCGCACCGGTGGCGCGCACCAGCTCAAAAATCGTGTGCAGCGCGATGGTTTCGGCGGCGACGGACACACCGCTCAGGCCCAGGCGCGTGGCCAGCGCGCCGCTGGCGGCCACGCCCTGGCCCAGGTACAGCTCCTGCGGCCGCAGCCACACGGTGTAGCCGAAGGTCGAGGCGTATTGCAGCGCGCGCATCATGACCTGGGTGTTGGCCAGCGGCACTTCAGCCTGGCTGAAACCGACGCAGCCGGCCTCGGTCAACTCGGCCATCTCGGTCAGCGTTTCGCCCTTGAGTGCGCGGGTCAGCGCGCCCAGCGGGAACACGCGCGACTGGTGCAGTTTTTCGGCGCGGAACTTGAGCATCTCCACCAGGCCGGGCTCGTCGAGCACCGGGTCGGTGTCGGGCGGGCAGACCAGGCTGGTCACGCCGCCGGCCACGGCCGCGGCCAGCTCGCTTTCAAGCATGCCTTCGTGTTCATGCCCGGGCTCGCGCAGCCGGGCCGACAGGTCGATGAGGCCGGGTGCGACGATGCAACCCGTGGCGTCTATGGTCTTGTTGGGCGCGAAATCGGCGGGTGTGTTTTTGAGCGAGACGATGCGGCCGGCCGCGATGGCAACGTCGCAGGTTTCGTCGAAACCGGAGCCGGGGTCGATGACGCGGCCATTCTTGATCAGTATCTTCATTCTTTTTCTCCGCGCGTGTTCAGGCTTCGTTTCCGGCAACTATGCTCATGACCGCCATGCGGACCGCAATGCCGAAGGTGACTTGCGGCAGGATCACGCTCTGCGTGCCGTCGACCACCGCCGAGTCGATCTCGACGCCGCGGTTGATGGGGCCTGGGTGCATGACGATGGCGTCGGGTTTGGCCAGCTGCAGCTTCTCGGTGGTCAGGCCGAAGCTCTTGAAGAACTCCTGGCTGCTGGGCAGCAGCGCGCCCGACATGCGTTCGTTCTGCAGGCGCAGCATGATGATCACGTCGGCGTCCTTGATGCCTTCTTCGAGCGTGTTGCAGACACGCACCCCCATCTGCGCCATATCGGCCGGCACCAGGGTCTTGGGGCCGACCACACGCACCTCGGGGCAGCCCAGCGTGGTCAGCGCGTGGATGTCGGAGCGCGCCACGCGCGAGTGCAGCACATCGCCGACGATGGCGACAGTGAGCTTGCTGAAGTCTTTTTTGTAGTGCCGTATGGTGTACATATCCAGCAGGCCCTGCGTGGGATGCGCGTGGCGACCGTCGCCGGCGTTGATCACGTGCACGTGCGGGGCGACGTGCTGGGCGATCAGGTAGGGCGCGCCCGATTCGCTGTGGCGCACCACAAACAGGTCGGCCGCCATGGCGCTCAGGTTGGCGATGGTGTCCAGCAGGGACTCGCCCTTGGAGGCCGAGGAGCGCGCGATGTCCAGGTTGATGACGTCGGCCGATAGGCGCGTCGCGGCGATCTCGAAGGTGGTGCGGGTGCGCGTGGAGTTTTCAAAAAACAGGTTGAAAACGCTCTTGCCGCGCAGCAGCGGGACTTTTTTGACTTCGCGGTTGTTGACGCTGACGAAGTTGGCGGCGGTGTCGAGGATTTGCGTCAGCGTCGCCTTGGGCAGGCCTTCGATGGACAGCAGGTGGATCAGCTCGCCGTTCTTGTTGAGTTGCGGGTTTCGTCGGTACAGCACGGTGTGGACTCCTCTTGTTCTCTTATGGGTCTCGTTGTGTTCTTGGGTCTGCTCTTGGGTCTTGGGCTCAGGCCTGGTGTTCCTGCACCTGGAAGCTGAACCGGCCGTCTTCGGCGCGCGCCAGTTCCAGCGACTGCGAGGCCGGCAGGGCCACCCGCGCCACGGCGAGGTCGGGCTGCACGGGCAACTCGCGCCCGCCGCGGTCCACCAGCACTACCAGCTTGACGCTGGCGGGTCGTCCATAGTCAAACAGTTCGTTGAGCACCGCGCGTATGGTGCGGCCGGTGTAGAGCACGTCGTCGACCACGATGAGGTGGGCGCCATTCACGTCGAAGGGCAGCAGGGTCTGCCCGCTGGAGGCCAGGCCGCGCTGCGAAAAATCGTCGCGGTGCATGGAGGACGACAGGATGCCGGCCTCACCAGCCAGGCCAAGGTCTTTTTGCAGGCGCTGCGCCAGCCAGGCGCCGCCCGAAGCCACGCCGACCAGAAAAGGAGGCTGGGGATAGGACGCCAGCTGCTGGCGCATGCCGCGCAACAGGTCGCTGTACAGCGCCTCGGCGTCCAATGTCAGGCTGCTCATGGAAGACTCCTTAAAAACTGTTCGAGGATGATGCAGGCCGAGGCGGCGTCGGCGTCGGCCGCGCCGCCGGCCAGGGCCTCGGTGGTGCTGTAGCGCTCATCGACTTCGAAGACCTGCAGGCCGAAGCGGCCGCGCAGCTGGCGGGCGAACTTCTGCGCGCGCAGGGTATTGTCGTGGCTGGCGCCGTCGGGGTGGAAGGGAATGCCGACCACCAACGCATCGGGTTGCCACTCCTTGATCCGCGCTTCGACGGCCTTGAGGCGGGCGTCGCTGCCCTCGGCGGCAATGGTGGCTTGCGGCGACGCAGTGCGTGTCAGCACATTGCCGGTGGCCACGCCGGTGCGTTTGAGACCGAAGTCGAAAGCCAGAAAGGTTTGGAGGCCGGTGGCCGGGAAAGAAGGCATGGCCGCGAGGCTCATGCGTGGCCGGCCTCGGGAGAGAGCATCCAGCTTTGGAGGCCCAGCAGCATCAGCGCCTTGTCGTAGCGCTGCTCGACCGGCGTGTCGAAGATCACGCCGACGTCGGCGGCAACGGTGAGCCAGCTGTTGTCGGAGATTTCCGATTCGAGCTGGCCTTCGCCCCAGGCGGAGTAGCCGAGCGAGACGAACACCCGGCGCGGGCCGGCGCCCGTAGAGAGGGCTTCCAGTACGTCTTTGGAGGTGGTCATTTCGAGGCCGCCGGGAATCGTCATGGTCGAGGCATAGACCGATTCGTTGCCGGGCATCATGGATTCGTGCAGCACAAAACCGCGCTCGGTCTGCACCGGGCCGCCCTGGAACACCGGGGCTTGCGTCAGGTCGTCGCGGCGCAGTGGCAGCTCGACTTTGTCGAACAGGTTCTTGAGGTTGATGTCGCTGGGCTTGTTGATGACCAGCCCCAGCGCGCCGCGGTCGCTGTGTTCGCACATATAGACCACGCTTTTGGCGAAAGCTTCGTCGTCCATCCCCGGCATGGCGATGAGGAAGTGATGCGTGAGGTTGATCGATGCGGAATCCGTGGCCATGCCGGGATTTTACGCGCACTGGGAGGTCTGGGTCACGGCATGCGGGCCTTTCGCTACCATCCCACCATGCAAAAGAAATACCGGGCCGGCCTGATGTGGTTCAGGCGCGACCTGCGGGCCCAGGACAACGCCGCGCTGCACCACGCGCTAAAGGCTTGTAAGCAGGTGTTTTGTGTCTTCGTGTTCGACCGGGACATCCTGGACACCCTGCCCCGGGCCGACCGCCGTGTGGAATTCATACACGAATCCGTGCTGAGCCTGGGCGGCCAGCTGCAGCGGCTGGGCTCAGCGAATGGCAAGCCGCATGCGGGCCTCATCATGGTGCACGGCCATGCCGGCGAGGCCGTGCCGCGGCTGGCTGCGGAGCTGTCGGTTGACGCGGTGTTCGCCAACCATGACGATGAACCCCAGTCCCTCGCGCGCGACGTCGCCGTGCAGGCCGCGCTGGAAAGCCGGGGTATGGCCTTCCACAGCTTCAAGGACCACGTGATCTTCGAGCGCCAGGAGGTATTGACGCTGGCGGGTAAGCCCTACACAGTGTTCACGCCTTACAAGAACGCCTGGCTCAAGAAGGTGGACGATTTTTACCTCAAGCCTTACCCGGTAGAGCGTTACGCGGCAGCGCTGGTTGCCGTGCCCGATGAAAAGCGCGCCGTTCCCTCGCTGGCCGAACTCGGGTTTGAGAAAACCAATCTGTCGGCGCTCAGGATACCCACCGGCGGCGAAGGCGCCGACCGGCTTTTTGAGGAGTTCAAAGGCCGCATGGCGAACTACAAGTTGGCGCGCGACTTCCCCGCCGTCAAGGGGCCCAGCTACCTGGGCGTGCACCTGCGCTTCGGCACGGTGTCGATCCGGCGCTTGGCCGCAACGGCGCTGAGCCCGGAACACAAGGGCAGCGAAGGCGCCGCGACCTGGCTCAGTGAATTGATCTGGCGGGATTTTTATGCGCAGATTCTGGGTAGCTTCCCGCACGCCGTGCACAGCGCGTTCAAACCTGAATACGATGCGATCGCCTGGGAAAGCGGCGACAAGGCCGACAGGCTGTTCCAGGCCTGGTGCGAGGGCCGGACAGGCTACCCGCTGGTCGATGCCGCGATGGCGCAGATCAACCAGACCGGCTATATGCACAACCGCCTGCGCATGGTGACGGCGAGCTTCCTGGTGAAAGACCTGGGAATCGACTGGCGCAGGGGCGAACGTTACTTTGCCGAAAATCTCAATGATTTCGACCTGTCAGCCAACAACGGCGGCTGGCAATGGGCGGCAAGCACCGGCTGCGATGCGCAGCCCTACTTCCGGATCTTCAACCCGGTCAGCCAGAGCGAAAAGTTTGACGCGGACGGCAGCTTTATCCGTCGGTATGTGTCAGCGCTGGCAAAGCTGCCCGCCCCTGCCATCCACAGCCCCTGGCTGGCCGGGCCGCTGGAACTGGCTGCCGCGGGCGTGGTGCTCGGCCAGGACTACCCGCGGCCGATCGTGCAGCACGACGAAGCCCGTGCGCTGACGCTGCAGCGCTATGCGGTAGTGAAAAAAGCCTGAGGCAAGAACCTGAGACGGCCGCTCTCCTGACGAGAGCGGCCTGCGCAGATTCCCCCTGCGTTGCAGGCGGAACCCTGCAAACTCAGGCGGAGATCGCGGCCTCGGCGGCGCAGTAGTGCCGCACCAGGCTCATCAGCTCTTCTTCGGAGAACGGCTTGCCCAGGTAGTGGTCAACGCCGAGTTCCTTGGCGTGTTCGCGATGCTTTTCAGCGATGCGCGAAGTGATCATGATGATGGGCAGGTTGTTCAGGCGCACGTCGGCGCGGATATTGCGCGCCAGGTCGAAGCCGTCCATGCGCGGCATTTCGATGTCCGACAGCACCACCGCCGGCCGCTCTTCCTGCAGGCGCTCAAGGGCCTGCAGGCCGTCGGCCGCCATGGAGACACGGTAGCCTTCGCGTTGCAGCAGGCGCTGCGTGACACGGCGCACCGTGATGGAATCATCGACCACCAGAATCAGCGGAATCTGCGGCGCGGAAGGTATCAAGGCCGGGGCTTTCGCGGCGCCGCCCGCCGCCGTGGCGCCGGCTCCTTCGAGCACATGCGGCTCGGCGCGGTCGGTGCTCCAGGCGCGGGCTTGCTGCCCGTACACCGAAGCCAGCGCGACCGGGTTGTAGATCAGCACAACGGCGCCGGATGCCAGCACGGACATGCCGGCGAGGCCCGGCAGGCGCGACAGCTGCGGCCCGAGATTCTTCACCACAACTTCCTGGTTGCCCAGAACTTCATCGACGTGCAGGGCGATGCGCTGCGCGGCGCTTCGGAAAATCACGACAGGCGTGGTCTTGCCCTGGACTTCGCCGCTGTGGTGCGAAGCTTGCAGCAGGGCGCCCGACCAGAAGAAAGGCATGGATTCGCCGGCGATCTCCATCGTGCCGGTGTTGTAGGCCTGCTGCAGTTCCTTGGCGGACGCGCGGCGCACGGTTTCAACCACGTTGGCGGGCACGCCCACCGAGAGGTTGCCGGCGCGGATCATCACCACCTGCGTCACGGCCGTGGTCAGCGGTAGCACCAGCTTGAAGTGGGTGCCTTTGCCTGTCACGGTGGAAGTTTCAATCCGGCCGCCCAGCGAGTTGACCTCGGAGCGGACCACGTCCATGCCGATGCCGCGGCCGGCCAGCTCGGTCACCTGGGCGGCGGTGGAGAAGCCGGGCATGAAGATCAAGTTGGCGGCGTCGCTGTCTTCCAGAGTCTGGTCCGGCGAGATCATGCCGAGGCTGATTGCTTTTTCGCGGATGCGGCGCAGGTCCAGGCCGGCGCCGTCATCGCTGAAGTCGACTGAAACGTCGTTGCCTTCCTGGCGCAGATGGACGGTGATCAGGCCGACCGGGTCCTTGCCCGCGTTGGTCCGGGTCTCGGTGCTTTCAATGCCGTGGGCCACGCAGTTGCGCAGCAGGTGTTCGAAGGCGGGGGTCATGCGGTCCAGCATGCCGCGGTCCATCTCGATGGTGCCGCCCAGCAGGTCCAGCTTCACCTGTTTGCCGGTTTCCTTGGATGCCTGGCGCACCACGCGGTACAGACGCTCGGAAATGCCTTCAAACTCCACCATGCGCGTGCGCAGCAGGTCGCGCTGCAGCTCGCGGGTCTGGCGGGCCTGGGCGATCAAGTCGTCCTCAGTGGCTTCCACCGTGCGCTGCAAGGTGCGCTGCACGGTCGCCACGTCATTCACGGATTCGGCCATCATGCGCGTCAGTTCCTGCACGCGGGTGAAACGGTCGAACTCGAGCGGGTCGAAACCGGCCTGGGCTTCTTTGGCCTGCGCGAGGCGCGATTGCATCTGGGTTTCGGCCTGCAGTTCGATGTCGCGCAACTGCTGGCGCAAGCGGTTCAAGTTACCGCTCATGTCGTTCAGCGAACCGCGCAGCTGGCTGAGCTCGGCTTCCAGGCGCGAGCGCGTGATCATGACCTCACCGGCCTGGTTGACCATGCGGTCCAGCAGCTGGGAGCGCACGCGTATCGAGGCATTGGCTGCTTGCCGCAAGGGCTGCATGGCCATGGTCTGCGGCGCCGGTACGGAGAGTTTGCGCGAGCCGGAAGGCGCAGCCGCGGCAGCAACCGGCGCGGCGCTTTCCGCCGCCGTTTCAGTAGCACCGGGCGTGGCGGCAGCTTCGACAGTCGCGGCGGCCGGTTCGGGCTCGGCAGCGGCAAGGGGCGCCAGCACCACGGGCGCGGCGGCAGCCGCCGCATCGGCGTTGCGCAGCGCTTCAAAAGCCGCTTCCATCGCGTCAAAACGGTTGATCAGGGGTTCGAACTCGGCCGAGGCCGCGGCGTCGGAGCCGAGGAACTCAATTTCGGATTCGATCCGGTGCGCCATTTCGCCGAGGCGCAGGGCGCCGGCGAGCCGGGCGCTGCCCTTGAGCGTATGAAGCGCACGCAGCACCTCCATGCGCGCGCCCTGGTTGTCGGGCCGCGCGGACCACTGCCGGAGCGCCCCACCCAGCTGGGGCATCAGTTCGGCGCCTTCTTCTTCAAAAATCGGGAACAGGTCGGGATCGATCGCGTCGACCGCATCGATTTCCTCGTCCTCTTCGTCGCCGAAATTCTGCGCGGCGGGCGCAGCCGGCGTGACCAGCCGCACCGGCGGGGCGACAGCCACCGGCGGCGCGACGAACGCGGCGGGCGGCGGCACGGGCGCGGCCTGCACAGGTGCAGGGGCGGGTGCGGGCACTTCGACGACAGGGGCTTCCTCGACGGCCTGCATGAGCACCGGGTCCAGCTCCGGTTCGGGCTCAGGCAAGGGAGCGGAGTCAAGGACCGGCTCTTCGGGCGCGAAATCGTAGTCGGAAAAATCGGTGCCGGGCGGCAGGACCGAGTCGGAGAAATCAAGTTGCCTCAAGCGGTCAAGCACGCCGGCATCCGGCTCCTTGAGGAAGCCCGCGGCGAACTGGTGCAGCAGGCGGCGTATATCTTCCGCCGCGTCCACAAAGATCTGGCCGTACTTGGCGGCGCCGTTGCGGTGATGCGCGCGGGATTGCTGCAGTGCCTGCTCCAGTGCGCGGGCCATTTCGGACAGCGCGTCGAAACCGACCGTGGCGGAGCTGCCGGCCAGGGAATGCGCCAGGGCCACGGTGGAGTCGCTAACCGGCTGGTTACGCTCCAGCGACCACTCGCTCACTTCCGTCACCAGCCTGCGCGACCATTCGTCGGCCTCGTTCAGGTAGACGTTGTAGAGCGGGATGCCGATGCGCAAAGTACCTATGACCTTGACCTGCTCATCGCCGCTGCCGTCTGCGGACATGGCGCTGTCGGTCGCTTCCACGCGATCCAGTGCATCCAGCTCCTGGACGGGAGCGGGTTCGTCGAAAGCGGGGACCTGTGCCGCTGCGAGCGGCTGTGCAGGTGCAGGAAAATCGAAATTCAGGTCGGTGTCGACGGCCAGGCCGGTTGCCACCGGTTCGGCATGGAAATGCTTGTCGAAGTCCGCGTCAGACAGCTCGATGGCTTCGGCCGCGTCCAGTTCCAGCGCCGGGCTGGCATCGGCGGCCACAGGAACACCGGCGTCCGCGGAAATCGCCGACAGGCTGTCGAAGTCGATGCCGGCGATCTCGGCCGCGGGCGCAGTCACCGGCTCGGCGGGCTTGGCTGGCGCGGCGGCGTCCAGGTCGTCAAACACCAGGTCAAAGTCCAGGTCGGTCGCGGGCGCCTGTGCTTCGGCGGGTACTGCGCCGGTGCCGGCGTCCAGCTCAAATTCGGGCAGCGAGAATGCCGCGGCTGCAGCCGGCTCCGCGGCGGGCGCAGCGTCGGCAACGGCCACGGGGGCAGGAGCGGTGGCGGCTTTGGCGGCCGGGACCAGCGGGCTGTAGCGACCTTCGGTGCGCATCGCGTCGGCGCTGGCGCGGAAGGTGGACGCCGCCCAGGCGCCGTCCTGGTTTGCGGCGATGTCCGCGATCCAGTCGGCGAAACCGCTCATGGCTTCCGAAGACAGGGCCCTGAATTCGTCGGTGGTGGGCTTCTGGTCGGCCAGCCAGGTGTTGAGCATCTGCTCCAGCGACCAGGCGGCTTCACCAAACTCGTTGAGCCCGACCATGCGCGAGCTGCCTTTGAGGGTGTGAAAAGCGCGCCGCAGGACGGTGAGCTGCGAAATGTCGCCTGGATCCGAGGCCAGCGCGGCCAGGGCTTCCTGGCCGTTGCCGATCACTTCGCGCGCTTCCTCCAGGAAGATGTCGCGCAGGTCGTCTTCTTCAAAGTCGTCGGACGCGGCCGGGCTTGCAGGCGCGGCCGGTGCCGGCGCCACGGTGAACGCCAGCGTCGTCATTGCGGTTGCGGCGGCGTCGGCATCGCTTGCGGACACGGCAACGGCAGCGTCGCGCGCGGTTTGGGCCAAAGCCGGCTGTTCAGCCAGCGCCGCATGGGTCGCCAGGGCATCGAGCTTGATGGTGAGGTTGGCGTCGGTTTCGCCCTGGCCGGCATCCTGCACCACGGAAATGACTTCCTGGGACAGCATGTCGCTGTTGACGGTAACGGCCGAAGCGGCGCTCGCCGCGTTCTGCGCGCGCCCCATCAGCGGCCGGAGCTCGCCTTTTTCGTCGTCGTAGACAAAGAGCTTCTTCGCCAGCGCAGGCTGGTAGTTCAGCATGTCGATCAGGAAGCTCAGGGCACCCAGGTTGTTGCCCAGGTGTTCGAACGTGCCCGCGGCGCGCGCCTGCTGCTCGTCGACTTCGGTGACCAGCATCTGCTCGACGCTGTCGCGCATGCGCAGCACCGCGTGGGAGGCCTGGTCCAACCCCAGCACGGACAGCACGCCGCGCATCTGCGAGAGCTGCCCGGGAACGGCTTGCAGCGTCACCTTGTCCTGCGGATTGCGGAAGAACACATCGAGTGATTTTTCAAGCTCGCCCAGCGAGATGCGCAATTCGCCCACCACGCTGCCCATGGTCTGCTTGTCGCTGACGCGCCGGTACAGCTCTTCCATCCAGCCTTCCAGCGGCTGGGGTTGCCCGCCGGCCCTGACGCCTTCCAGACGCTCGGCGAGGTTGGCCGTGCGCACCGCCAGTTGCGGATCGTTGGGGTCCAGGTCGTCAAACGCGGCTTCCAGGTACAGCACCGAAGTGGCCACTTCCATCGCCAGTTCAATGCCGGGGGCATGGCCCGAGCGCACCGTGGTTTCCACGGCCCGGCTCAGGGCCTGCGCCAGCGGCTCGCTGGGCGGATGGAGCTTGAGCAGGGAATCGGTCACCAGGCTGAACTGGTCGCTGACCGTCTTGAATTTATTGGCGTCCCCGGCGGACAGTGACGACCAGGTTTCCTTGGCCGAGGTGATGCGCTTGCGGGCCTGCGCCAGCAGGGCCGGGTCAAAACGCCCGAACTGGACGAGTTCGTAATCGACGGGCTTGAAGCGGTTCAGGCCGTAGGCCGAACGCACGGCCGACAGCACCGGCGTGTCGCTGGCGCGCGCGGAAACCGCCTGCGAGCAGAAAAACAGCAGGTCCTGCGCCAGGCGGTCCGACACACCCGTGTCGCCTTTGGCCAGCGACGCGTACTGCATCAGGATGCGGGAAGCGGCGCGCTTGACATACAGGTCCGAGCCGAGCAGTTCATTGGCGACCGCTTCAAAGTAGGCCGCGGCTATTTTCCAGAAGATACGGGGCTGGCGATCAGCCTGCCGTGCGGCAAATCCAAGACTGAGTTCTTTGAGGTTTTTAGCGGCCTGCGGCGCTTTGCCCTTCATGACCTGCAGCACCGATTGGTCCAGCACGGCGCGCGCGCTGTCATCGTAGTTGCGCGGTTCGGCCGTGGCCGGGAGTTCGGGCTCCAGCCAGCGCCATTCGAAAGGCCACAGGTCGGCGGGATGGATACGGTCGGCGCGGACCAGTTCCTGCACATCGCGGTACTGGGGAAACAGGGACACGGCCGAAACGCGTTTGTCGGCCAGCACGCCTTCGAGGTATTCCGTCAGGGCGAAGCTGGCCCGTTCAATCTTGCCGGCGGCGTCCTGGTTGCATTGCTCGGGCTGCTGCACAAACTTCTGCACCGCGGCCTCCATCGCGCGCAGCACCAGTGCGGGCCCCGCAAGGCCGACCATCTCGAGCGCACCCACGGCCTGGTGCAGTTGCTGGCGGGCAATCCGCAGCTGGCTGGCATCGATGGCCGTGAGATCGGAACCGCGGGCGGCTTCCGCGTCCCGCACGAAACGCTTGAGCGCCTTGGCAGCGCCGTCCAGCGACTTGCGAAGCTCGTCAAGCACCCATGCGAGGGGGCCTAGATCGTTGACCGCAAGATCGAGCTCGGCAGCGGTTGAGTTCGGGACGTTGGATTGCATAAATGGCGGGCCGGTTCAGGAATCGGTGTCAGAGGCTAAGGCGGCGGTCAGCGCACGACGGGCAAACTGGCATCAGGCGATCTTGAATCGGGACACCGACTGGCGAAGCTCTTCAGCCATGCGGGAAAGATCGCGCACCTGCTGCGCCGTGGAACGGGTACCTTCTCCGGTTTGCTCCGTCACCGCGAAAATGTGCTGGATGTTGCCGGCCACCACGTTGGCCGAAGCGGCTTCGCGTGAGGCGGAGTTGGAAATCTGCTCAATCAGGTCGGCGAGGCGTCGTGACACCTGGTCAATCTCGGTCAGCGCGGTACCCGCGTTATCGGACAGTTTGGCCCCTTCCACCACACCCTGCGTGGAGCGTTCCATAGCGGCCACGGCATCCTGCGTGTCGGTCTGAATGGCTTTCACCAGGGCCGAAATCTGGCGCGTCGCATCCGCGGAACGTTCAGCCAGTCGCTGCACTTCTTCCGCAACTACCGAGAAGCCTCGTCCGGCTTCACCGGCTGACGCCGCCTGGATGGCCGCGTTCAGCGCCAGCACGTTGGTCTGTTCGGTAATGTCTGAGATCAGCTCGGTAATTTCACCAATCTCCTGGGACGATTCGCCCAGCCGCTTGATCCGTTTCGAGGTTTCCTGGATCTGGTCGCGGATGGAGTTCATACCGCCGATGGCGTTCTGCACGGCCTGCAGGCCGGATTCCGCGGCGGTCAGCGATTGGCGCGCCACCTGGGATGATTCCTGCGCCTGCGTGGACACCTCATTGATTCGGGACGCCATGTCGAGCACCGACTGGCCGGTTTCACGAATCTCGCGCAGCTGTTCGGTGGACGCCGCCAGCAGCTCGGTGGAGGTGCTTTCCACCTGGGCCGTCGTTTGCGCAACCCGGGTAGCCGTGTTCTGTACGTTACCCACCAGCTGGCGCAACTCTTCCACCGTGTAGTTCACCGAGTCGGCGATAGCGCCGGTAATGTCCTCGGTCACGGTCGCTTCCTGCGTCAGATCGCCTTCAGCCACTGTCTGCAACTCATTCATCAAACGCAAAATGGCGGCCTGGTTGGCGTCGTTGACGCGCTTGGCGTCCTGTTCCTGGCCCTTTGCTTCCTGGCGCTGGGTTTCCGCAACCGCCTGGCGCTGCTGGCTGTCCAGCACCTGCAGACGGGCCAGGCCGCCCGCGCAGAGCAGCGCAAGCGCGGCGGCGCCCGCCAGAATACCCAGCGAAACCACGCTCAGACCGGTTTGCGAGGACAGCTTGCCCTGCAGATCTTCCAGGCCGCGGCGAAGCGGCTCGCTGTCGGCAATGATGGAGGATTGCGCTTCGCGGGCG
The DNA here is from genome assembly GCF_056405595.1 of Polaromonas sp. P1_G1. Classification (NCBI taxonomy): domain Bacteria; kingdom Pseudomonadati; phylum Pseudomonadota; class Betaproteobacteria; order Burkholderiales; family Comamonadaceae; genus Polaromonas; species Polaromonas sp. P1_G1. The sequence continues at coordinate 15,713 of NZ_JBFUBU010000049.1, read as the reverse complement.
GACACCAGGCCCTGCAAGTTGCCCAGAATGGCGCCGGCCTGAACACGCGTCTGCTCATAGAGCGCCATCAGCGCCTCCAGGCGTTCACGGGTCTGCGGGTCCTTGGAGCCGGCCAGGCGCAGTTCGGGGCTGCCTTCCTGCAGGCCCTGGGCGATTTCCTTGAACGAGTTCAAGTCCTTGCCCAGCAGGAACACGGCCTCGGGGCTCACGCCTTCCATGGTCAGGAATTCGTTGGCGGATTTACCGATACGCTGGGTCAACATCACCAGCTGGCCGGACGCGGAAATTTCCGCCGGAGCCGCATTTTGCTGGAGCTTGAGCGAGGACACGGTTTCGGCGATTTCCAGCAAGTCTGAAGACTGGCGATTGATGGTGCGCAGGGCGTTACCCACCTGGGTCAGGATGTTCTGCTGGCCCATCACGGTTTTGGCGTTCTTTTCGGCGCGCTCCATGAAAGGGGTCACCTTTTCCACGTCGGGCTGCAGTTCCTCGCTCACCGGCGCCAGGCGCAGGCTGTCTTCGCCGGCCTTCAGGCCGCGCACGGTCTTGGCCAGCACGTCGGAGCTTTCGCGCACGTCGGGGAAAGCCTGGGCGCTGCCCACCAGCGCCTGCGACACCGATTTCGCCAGTCGCTGCGACTGCATCAGGGACTGGCCGGTCGCCGCCACCTGTTGAGCGATTTTGTCCGCCTGGTTCAGCGCAAGGAAGGTCACCGTACCCAGAACAATCACGAAAACAGCCAGGAAAAACACCAGAAACCGCTGGTGCTGACCCATGGTCTTGCGGCCCAGCATGGGCAGGTACAGGAGCTCGGGGTTGGCGACGGATGCCGATTCTTCTGCCGACGCGATGCGGCTGGACCCGAAGGCATCGTCATTGCCGTCCGCATGCCGCACTGCCGCGGTCTGGAGGGAGGCTTCATCCATGGCGCCGGTTGCCAGCGGGTCCGGCGTGCCGACGGAAGCCATGTCCATGCTGTCCTCGGGCTGGACGGACTTGGTTTTAAACAGCTTCTGGATATTTTCAATTACAGACATGGTGAGCCTTCCGGGGGGAAACAGTGTGCGCTATGCGCCTATCGTCAAAAAATGCGCTTGCTGGGCAAGCAACTGAAGGTTGATTTCCTGCCAGGTTGCACCGTTGAGGTCAACATACTGGTTGCCAAAGAAATCCGGCGCGTCGGGCGCTTTTTCGGAGAAATCGCTGAACGCGTCCTGGTTGCGCAGCCCGGAGAGCTTGTCGATCAGCAGCGCGCAGTTGACCTCCAGGGCGCTGTTGAGCGCCACGAGACGGGAGTCGGTCCGCGCGAGTTCATTTTTGGGAGGCGGCGCCTGGCCGCTCACGTAGCTGGCGAGGTCCACCACGCCAAACAGGCCGCCCCGCAGATTGGCAACCCCGGCGAACCAGTTTTGCGTGTACGGAACAKGCTGCGTGCTGACCCAGGGGAAAATTTCACCGGACTGGCTCAGCGGAAACAGGTACTTTTTCCCGCCCGCTTCCACGGCGAGCCAGGACGCGGCAACGCCTTGCGTACGCGCAATCTGCAACCTGTCGGCCAGCCGGGTTTGTAGTTCTCTAAGGGCTTGTCTATTCGCCATGCTTTGGTTTTACGCCGTAAATCAGCCGAGGGCCTTGATCTTGGCCATCAGCTCATCCGCATCCACCGGTTTGGTGATGTAGTCGCGGGCGCCCTGGCGCATGCCCCAGACCCGGTCAGTTTCCTGGTTCTTGCTGGTGCACATCATGATGGGGATATCGGAATACAGCGGGTCGCGCGTGATGGCACGCGTGAGCTGGAAGCCGTTCTGGCCCGGCATCACCACATCCATGAGGATCAGCTCGGGTTTGTCTTCTGCGAGGCGCCGGAACGCATCTTCAGCATTTTCAGCAGTTTTGACCGTGAAACCATTCTTGACCAGCAGATCGGTCAGAAACATCAATTCGGTTTTGGAGTCGTCAACTACCAGTATTTTCTTGATTGCCATCACACTACTCCTTGTTTGGCGCTGCCCAGTTCCTGAACGGTCTGCAGCAGCTGATCTTTGGTAAAAGGCTTGGTCAGGTAGTCTTGCGACCCCACCATGCGACCGCGCGCCTTGTCGAACACGCCGTCCTTGGAGGACAGCATCACAATGGGAACGTTAGAGAACTTCACATTGCGCTTGATAATCGCACAGGTTTGATAGCCGTCGAGGCGCGGCATCAAGATGTCGCAAAAAATCAGATGGGGCTCGTAGTCGTTGACCTTGGAAAGGGCGTCGAACCCATCCTCGGCCAGCAACACTTCATGCCCGCCCTGCTTCAGAAATATCTCGGCGCTACGCCGGATGGTATTGCTGTCATCGATGACCAAAACCTTCAGTCCGGAACTGGGAATGCTCACTGCCTATGCTCCTCATGTTGCAGGCGCCGGCGGTTGGCGCCGGTCTGCGATTGTCCAGGCTGGTAGCCGGGCACTTAGATCTGAACCATTTCAAAGTCTTCCTTGCGCGCCCCGCATTCGGGGCAGGTCCAGTTCATGGGCACTTGGGCCCATGGCGTCCCGGGTGCAATGCCATGTTCGGGCGCGCCGGCAGCTTCGTCATAAATCCAGCCACAAATTAAACACATCCACGTCGTTGATTGAGTCACAGCTTAAGTTGCCTTCGAATAGAATGCAACAATTGTATCGAGGCGGCGTTGCTTATTCGCGTACAAGGCAAAATCGCAGCCTATGGCAAACCCCAAAACACCTCAACTGGACAACCGACAGCTCCAAATCGAGGACACCGACGCATCACCGGCCTGCGTCATGACATTCAATGCCAACGACCCCAGCGGAGCCGGCGGGTTGACAGCGGATATCGCCTCCATCACCTCGGCCGGCGCCCACGCACTGGCGGTTGTAACAGGCGCCTATGTGCGCGACACCGCCGAGATCTTCGACCACTTCGCCTTCGATGAAGAAGCTGTAACAGACCAGGCCCGCTCCGCGCTCGAAGACATGCCGGTCTCAGCCATCAAGGTCGGCTTCGTCGGCAGTCCCGAAAACATTTCCACCATCGCCGAAATCGCCTCGGATTATGCCGATGTGCCGCTGATCGCCTACATGCCCAACCTTTCCTGGTGGGAAGAAAGCGAGATCGACAGCTACCTGGACGCCTTTCGCGAGCTCATGCTGCCACAAACCACGGTGTTGGTCGGCAACCACAGCAGCCTGTGGCGCTGGCTGCTTCCCGACTGGCCCGGCGAACGCAACCCCACCGCCCGCGACATCGCCAAAGCCGCCGCCGACCTGGGCGTGCCCTATACCCTGGTCACCGGCATCCCCATGCCCGAGCAGTTCATCGACAACGTGCTGGCCACGCCGCAGGCGGTGCTCTACAGCGAGCGGTTCGAGCGATTCGAGGCGGTTTTTGCCGGCGCCGGTGACACCCTGTCCGCCGCCCTTTGCGCCCTGCTGGCCAACGGCCACGACCTGCAGGCAGCCACCGCCGAAGCCCTGACCTTCCTGGACCACAGCCTGGACGCCGGCTTTCATCCCGGCATGGGCAACATCGTGCCGGACCGCCTGTTCTGGGCGCAGGCCGACGTCGACCCCGAAGATGAATCCGGGGAAGAAGCGGGCGATGCCAATGACGACGTCGAACTGACGTCCAAACCCTCTCTTGACCTGCCCCCCAATGGAACAACCAAACACTAAGCCGCCCACCGCTTCCCAGACCGCCTCCCGCAACGACGCCCTCTTTGAACGCGCCAAAAAACTGATCCCCGGCGGGGTCAATTCCCCGGTCCGGGCCTTCAAGGCCGTAGGCGGCACACCGCGCTTCGTGCAGCGCGCGCAAGGCGCTTATTTCTGGGATGCCGACGGCAAGCGCTACATCGACTACATCGGATCCTGGGGCCCCATGATCCTGGGCCACGGCCACCCGGCGGTGCTCGAGGCCGTGCAAAAAGCCGCGCTGGAGGGCTTTTCCTACGGCGCGCCCACAGAACGCGAGGTCGAGCTGGCCGAGGAAATCGTGCGGCTGGTGCCCTCGCTCGAAATGGTGCGGCTGGTGAGTTCCGGCACTGAAGCGGCCATGAGCGCCATCCGCCTGGCGCGCGGCGCCACCGGGCGCAGCAAGATCATCAAGTTCGAGGGCTGCTACCACGGCCATGCCGATGCCCTGCTGGTCAAGGCCGGCTCCGGCCTGGCCACCTTCGGCAACCCGACCAGCGCCGGCGTGCCGCCCGAAGTGGTGCAGCACACCCTGGTGCTCGAATACAACCACATCGCCCAACTCGAAGAAGCCTTTGCCCTGCACGGCAAGGACATCGCCTGCCTGATGATCGAACCCATCGCCGGCAACATGAATTTCGTGCGCGCCAGCCTGCCCTTCATGAAGCGCTGCCGCGAACTGTGCACTCAGCATGGCGCACTGCTGGTGTTCGACGAGGTCATGACCGGTTTTCGCGTGGCCCTGGGCGGCGCGCAAAGCGTTTATGCTCGCGGCATTCCCGGCTTCAAGCCCGACATGACGGTCATGGGCAAGGTCATTGGCGGCGGCATGCCGCTGGCGGCCTTTGGCGGCACCCGCGCCGTGATGGAACAACTCGCGCCCCTGGGCCCGGTCTACCAGGCCGGCACGCTCTCCGGCAACCCGGTCGCCACCGCCTGCGGCTTGGCCACCTTGCGTGAGATCTCCAAACCGGGTTTTTACGAAGCCCTGGGCGAACGCACGCGCAGCCTGGTCGCCGGCCTCACGAAGGCGGCCGCCAAGGCCGGTGTGCCGTTTTGCGGCGACAGTGAAGGCGGCATGTTCGGCTTTTTCCTGCTGGGGCAATTGCCGCAGAACTACGCGACGGTGATGACCACCGACGGGCCGTCGTTCAATCGCTTCTTCCATGAGATGTTGGAGAGTGGGGTTTATTACGCGCCTGCTTTGTATGAGGCCGGGTTTGTCAGCTCGGCTCACACTGCTGGGGATATTGAGGCTACTGTTGAGGCGGCAGCTCGGTTCTTTGCTGCGTCCTAGTTTGTTCTAGCGGTTGGGCTCTCTGCTGAGGGTTGCTGGCCGGGAGTCGCCCGGCATGCGACTCACTTTTTTTGCTTCGCCAAAAAAAGTAAGMAAAAAAAGGCGACCCTGGTTGCTGCGTCCCTTCGCTTCGCTACGGGCAACCTGCGGTGCTCGGTTCAGGCGGGGTCTCGCTAAACTCGCTTCGCTCAGACAACGCGATCCCTGATCCGCCTGAACCTGCGCTCCTCGGCGCATCCACAAGGGGTGGGGGAAGGAATACCAATACAGAAGAAACAAGGACTCGCCGTGGCGAGTCCTTGTTTGTCTTGGTTTGTTCTTTGTGTTTTGTCTCCGCTCCCGCTCCCGATTGCCCCGTCCTGGCTGGGCCGAGGAGCGCAGAGACAAGCGGATCAGGGCCGGCGTTGTCTGAGCCGAAGGCGAGTTTAGCCGGACCCCGCTTGGCTCGAGCACCGCAGGTTGCCCCGAAGCGAAGCGTAGGGGACCCAGACTGCGGGTCGCCTTTTCTTTGGTGACTTTCTTTTGGCGAAGCAAAAGAAAGTTACTTGCCGCCGGGCAACCCCCGGCCAACAAAACTCAGAAGAGGGCACGCCGCCGGAGCAAGTCCCGCCCTAGTGCCTGAAGTGCCGAACTCCAGTCAGCACCATCACCACTTCCCGCTCATCAGCAGCAGCAATCACCTCATCATCCCGCATACTCCCGCCAGGCTGAATCACGCAGGTCGCGCCGGCGTCCACCACCACATCGAGGCCGTCGCGGAAGGGGAAAAAGGCGTCGCTCGCAACCGCTGAGCCCTGCAGGGTCAAGCCGCCATTGGCGGCCTTGATGGAGGCGATGCGGGCCGAATCGATGCGACTCATCTGGCCGGCGCCCACGCCCAGCGTCATGCCGTCGGCGCAGAACACGATAGCGTTGGATTTGACGTATTTCGCGACCTTCCAGGCAAACAGCATGTCATGCAGCTGCTCCTGCGTGGGCTGCAGCTTGCTGACGACCTTGAGGTCGCCGATGGCCAGCTCGTGGTTGTCGGCGGTCTGCATCAGCAGGCCCGAACCTACGCGCTTGACGTCCATCAGGTTGCGGCCCTGCTTCCAGGCGGTGTCGCCGCCGGGCGGCAGGTCGATCTGCAGGATGCGCACATTGACCTTGCTCTTGAAGACTTCCAGCGCCTCGGGCGTGAAGGCCGGCGCCATCAGCACCTCGACAAACTGTTTTGAAATCTGCTGCGCGGCACGTTCGTCAAGCGGGCAGTTCAGGGCGATGATGCCTCCGAAGGCCGAGATCGGGTCGGTCTTGAAGGCCTTGCCGTAGGCCTCCAGGCCGTCCTTGCCGACAGCCACGCCACAGGGGTTGGCGTGCTTGACGATCACGCAGGCTGCGCCGTCCTTGATCAGGTCGAAGCTCTTGACGCATTCCCAGGCGGCGTCGGCGTCGGCAATATTGTTGTACGAGAGTTCCTTGCCCTGCAGCTGCTTGGCCGTCACCAGTGAGCCGGGGGCGGGGTACAGGTCGCGGTACAGCGCGGCCTGCTGGTGCGAGTTTTCGCCGTAGCGCAGGTCCTGCACCTTGACGAAGCGGCCGTTGGCCTGGCCGGGGAACATGCCGTGGCTGCCGTCGGCCTGGATGCCGGAGAGGTAATCGCTGATGGCGCCGTCGTACTGGCTGATGCGGTTGAACGCGGCCACCGACAGGGCGAATTTGGTCTTGTCGCTGAGCTTGCCGCCGGTCTTCAGTTCGTCGAGCACGCCCGCGTACTGCGAGGCGTCGGTCAGCACGCCGACGTCCTTCCAGTTCTTGGCGGCGGAGCGCACCATGGCCGGGCCGCCGATGTCGATGTTCTCGATCGCGTCTTCCAGCGTGCAGCCGGGCTTGGCGACGGTGGATTCAAACGGGTAGAGATTGACCACCAGCAGGTCTATGGTGTCTATGCCGTGGGTTTTGATTGCCGCCATGTGTTCAGGCACATCGCGCCGGGCCAGCAGGCCGCCGTGGATCTTGGGGTGCAGCGTCTTGACGCGGCCATCCAGCATTTCAGGAAAGCCGGTGTGGTCGGCGACTTCGGTCACCGGCAGGCCGGCGTCGGCCAGCAGCTTGGCCGTGCCGCCGGTGGACAGCAGCTTGATGCCCAGGGCGTGCAGCGCCTGCGCGAATTCGAGGATGCCGGTTTTGTCGGAAACGGAAATCAGTGCGTTCATGGTGGTGTTCTCAAAAGCCCACAAGGGAGCCGGTTCAAAAGTCCGATGGATGCCGGAAGGCCGGACGGGAAATTGTTATTTGATGAGCTTGTGCTCGACCAGCTTCTTGCGCAGGGTGTTGCGGTTCAGGCCCAGCCATTCGGCGGCGCGCGACTGGTTCTGCTCGGCATGTTGCATGACGACCTCCAGCAGCGGCTTTTCGACCACCTTGACCATCATGTCATACATGCCGTCGGGCTCGGTGCCGCGCAGGTCCTTGAAATAGCCTTCCAGGCTGGTGCGTACGCACTCTTCGATGTGTTTTTTGCTCATGCAGCAGCTTCTTCCTGATTTTCCTGATTTTTATCTTTGTTCGCCCGTGCCTGCCCCGGCACGCCCTCTTCGTTCTCTTCGCCGGCTTCAGCGGCACTGGCCGGAATCCGGTCCATGTGCTCGCCCAGCCCCTCAAAAAAACCACTGACCGCGCGCAGTTGCGCTTCGCAGTCTTCCAGCAAGTTCATGCGCGCGCGAAAGGCCTCGCCGCCGGGCAAGGTCTTCACATACCAGCCGATGTGCTTGCGCGCCGTGCGCACACCGGTGAACTCACCGTACAAGTCGTAATGGTCGCGCAAATGGTCGACCAGCAGGCGCTCGACTTCGGCCACCAGAGGCGGCGCAAGATGCGTGCCTGTGGCCAGAAAATGCGCCACTTCGCGGAAAATCCAGGGCCGGCCCTGGGCCGCGCGGCCAATCATCACGGCGTCGGCGCCGGTGTAAGCCAACACGTCGCGGGCTTTCTCGGGGCTGCTGATGTCGCCGTTGGCCACCACCGGAATGCGCAGGGCAGCCTTGACGGCGGCGATGGTGTCGTATTCGGCGGCGCCTTTGTAGCCCTGCTCGCGCGTGCGGCCGTGCACGGTGACCATCTGCACGCCGGCGCTTTCGGCGGCGCGCGCGATCGCCAGCGCGTTCTTTTCGGCTTGGCACCAGCCGGTGCGCATCTTGAGCGTGACGGGGACATTGCGCGGCGCGCACGCGGCGACCACGGCCTCCACGATCTGCAGCGCCAGGGTTTCGTCCTGCATCAGCGCCGAGCCGGCCCATTTGTTGCAGACCTTCTTGGCGGGGCAGCCCATGTTGATGTCGATGATCTGCGCGCCGCGGTCTATGTTGTAGGCCGCAGCCTCGGCCATCATCTGCGCGTCGGTGCCGGCGATCTGCACGGCGATGGGCGCGGCCTCGCCTTCATGGTTGGCGCGGCGCGAAGTCTTCAGGCTGTCCCACAGGTCCTTGCGCGAGGTCACCATCTCGCTGACGGCGTATCCCGCACCCAGCTTTTTGCTGAGCTGGCGAAACGGCCGGTCGGTCACGCCGGCCATGGGCGCGACAAACAGGTTGTTTGCCAGAGCGTAGGGGCCGATGTTCATGGGAAGGGTGGCTGGGGCTTGCTGAAAAAGGAGGCACGATTGTACCTGCCCAAAATTTCAGCAATTGAAATCCGCACACGGACTTGTAAGCATCTTGCTGACAAGTCCGGCCGCCCGTCCTGCCTATACTCGAATGCATATATGGAAGCCTGGATTCACCGCCTGATAGAACTTTTGGCCTTGCCCGAATACGGCCTGAGCACGGTGTTCCTGGTGTCTTTCATTTCGGCCACCTTGCTACCGCTGGGGTCTGAGCCCGTGGTCTTCGGCTTGGTCAAACTCAACCCTGCGATGTTCTGGCCGGCCGTGCTGGTCGCCACCGCGGGCAACACGCTGGGTGGCGCGCTCGACTGGTGGATGGGCTATGGCGCCCACAAGGTGGTGGATAAATACCAGCATTCTTCACACCACGGCCGCGCTGTGCGCTGGCTGGAAAAGCTGGGGCCCAAGGCCTGCTTGCTGGCCTGGCTGCCGGTGGTGGGCGACCCGCTGTGCGCGGTGGCTGGCTGGCTCAAGTTCCCGTTCTGGCCCTGCCTGGCCTACATGGCGGTCGGCAAATTCGCGCGCTACTTTTTGATGACGGGCAGCCTGATCTGGGCATTTCCCGGCGTCGTGACCGGCTAGAAAACCAGAAGGATCAGAAGCGTTCGTGCGGCAGCAGGTAACGCCACTGGCCGGGCTGCAACTGGCTCATCGCGACGCGGCCTATGCGCAACCGCTTCATGCCCTCGACCTTCAGGCCCACGCTCTCGCACATGTAGGCGATCTGCCCCGGCACCTCGCCCTTGAGGGCAAAACGCAAACGCGTTTCGCTTTGCCAGCTGACCTTGGCCGGCGGCAGCAGCATGCCGTTGTGAGTGAAACCGTGGTCCACGCGGTTGAGCCGATCCAGGCCGCCGGGCTTGATGTCGCCGCTGACGTCGACGACGACCTCATGCTCCATCACACGCGCATCTTCGCGCAGCTTGCGCGTCACGCGCCAGTCCTGTGTCAGCACCACCAGCCCGCTGGCCGGCGTGGCCAGCGGCGTCACCAGCTCCACGGACGAAAAATGTTTTTTGAGCGGACGGATGCCTGAACTGTCGCCGGGTGAGCGCGTGGCAGCCGACAGCAAAGGGGCCAGGGAGGCCGCCCCGCCGTCCGGTCCGGCCTCATAACCTGCGGGCTTGTGCAGCAGCAAGGTCACCGGCACCAGCGCCAGCAGGCTGGCATCCTTGTCGACGGTGATGGCCTGGTTGAGCACGCGGAACTGCGGCTCTTCAATCACCACGCCGTCGACGCTGACCCAGCCGCCTTCGATGTATTGCTCGGCCTCGCGGCGTGAGCAGGCCAGCATTTCGGCCAGGCGCTTGGCGAGGCGAACGGGTTCTGTCATCGCGGCGGGCCGGCGTTAAGGAGCGATCAGCCTTGCGCCGCCACCACGCCGATTTCCACGTGGTACTTGGCAGCCGCCAGGCGCGGGCTCATGACCGTGGCGCGCGCCGGCGTGGCGCCGGGCACCACCCAGGCTTCCCAGGCGCGGTTCATGTCGGCGAAGCTGTCCATGTCGGTCAGCCAGATGGTGGCGCTCAGCAAGCGCGACTTGTCGCTTCCGGCGGCGGCCAGCAAACGGTCGATGTTGGCCAGGATGCTGCGGGTCTCTTCGTACACGCCGGCGCCGGCGTCATCGCCGGCCACCTGGCCTGCGAGGTAAACGGTTTTGTTGTGGATGACGGCCTGGGACATGCGTGGGCCGGTTTCGATGCGCTGGATGGACATGGTGTTCTCTTTCAAAACGTGTGTGTTAACGGGGACGAGATCTCAAACAGCCGCAGCCCAGGATGCGCGGGCCTGGCCCGGGAGGCCCGGGCCGAACCAGGGTGCGCCGTAACTCAGCTGCTGAACAGGAARTTCATCACATCGCCATCCTTGACGACGTATTCCTTGCCTTCGCTGCGCATCTTGCCGGCATCCTTGGCGCCCTGCTCGCCCTTGTAGCTGATGTAGTCGGCAAAGGCGATGGTCTGGGCGCGGATGTAGCCTTTTTCGAAATCGGTGTGGATCACGCCTGCCGCCTGCGGGCCGGTGTCGCCGACGTGGATGGTCCAGGCGCGCACTTCCTTGACGCCCGCGGTGAAATAGGTCTGCAAGCCCAGCAGCTTGTAGGCCGCCAGGATCAGGCGGTTGAGGCCCGGCTCGTCCTGGCCGATCTCGGCGAGGAACATCTTCTTGTCTTCCTCTTCCATGTCGGCCATTTCGGCCTCCATCTTGGCGCAGATCGCGACCACCGGCGCCTTCTGGGCGTCGGCGTAGGCTTTCAGGCGGTCCAGCAGCGGGTTGTTGTCGAAGCCGTCTTCSGMCACGTTGGCCACGAACATSGCGGGCTTGGCGGTGATCAGGAAAAACTGCGTCAGCAGCGGCAGCTCTTCCTTGCTGAACTCCAGGGTGCGCACCGGCTTGCCCTCGTTGAGGGCGGCCTGGCATTTCTCGAGAATGACGACCAGCTTGGCCGATTCCTTGTCGCCCGAGCGCGCCGTCTTGGTCACGCGGTGCAGGGCTTTTTCGACGGCGGCCAGGTCGGCCAGGCAAAGTTCGGTCTGGATGACCTCGATGTCGGAGATCGGATCCACCTTGCCGGCGACGTGGATCACGTTGTCGTCTTCAAAACAACGCACCACGTTGATCGTGGCGTCGGTTTCACGGATGTGAGCGAGGAATTTGTTGCCCAGGCCTTCGCCCGTGCTGGCGCCCGCCACCAGGCCGGCGATGTCCACAAACTCGACGATGGCCGGAACAATGCGTTCGGGCTTGACGATCTCCGCCAATTGGGCCAACCTCGGATCGGGCACTTCCACGATGCCGACATTCGGCTCAATCGTGCAAAAGGGGTAGTTTTCAGCCGCGATCCCCGCTTTGGTCAGCGCATTAAAAAGGGTGGATTTTCCGACGTTAGGCAAGCCTACAATGCCGCACTTCAAACTCATGAGAAACCTTCAAAAACAGGCTGAGAAGTGTATTCGATGCGCGCCCGGCCGGGGTTGGGAGACTTTGCGGCAGGCATTCGCCACCCTTTTGCTGGGCGGGTCTTTGCTATTGCAGGCCGGGCCGGCGCAGGCCCAGCCGGTGCTGGCGCTGGACGATGCGAATCCCGTCACGGACGCGCGCGCCGACGCCCACAGCTGGATAGACACCGAGGGCCAGGCCGGCATTGAGCAGGTGGCGGCCGCCAAGGGCGGCCCGGCCTTCGCACCCGCCGCGGCCGACACCATTTATTCGCTGGGCCCGCGCGCGGCGCTGTGGCTGCACTACCGCGTCGCCAAATCATCGGGCTCGCGCCAGGACTGGCTGCTGGCGTTTCCCCTGCCCCTGTTGGACCTGGCGACGGTGTATCAGCGCACGGCCGCAGGCGCCTGGACTTCCCAGACTGCCGGGGACACCGTGGCGGTTTCCAGCTGGCCCGAGCCCGGCCGCTACGGGCAGTTCGAACTCAAGCTGCCGGACAACGGCGTGCACGACGTCTACGTGCGCATCCAGCACCAGACAGAAGTCAGCATTCCGGTGCGGATCAGCACCCGCAACTACCAGGCGCAACGCCTGCAACTGGAATACCTGGCCATCGGCGTGGTGTTCGGCGCGCTGGTGCTGCTGATCATTGCCTGCGTCGTCCAGAGCTGGGTCTACCGCGACCGGGCCTACGGCTGGTATTCCGTATACGCGGTCATCATGGCCCTCGTCGTGGCGGCATGGACGGGCGTGGCAGGGCATTTTCTCTGGGGCGGTTTCAGCACCTGGAACAACATGGCCCAGGGCTTCCTGGCCATTCTGGGCGGCGGCTCGGCGCTGCTGGTTGTGCATCACCTCTGCGGTACCGGTTCACGCCACAAGTGGTTTGAGCGGCTCGCCTACCGGACCGGCATGGCCGGGGTGCCGCTGGCGATGGCTTACCTTTTTATGGAGCGCGGCCTGGGCGTGGCCCTTCTCGGCGCTTACCTGGTTGTCGTTGTCGCGCTGGGAACCAGCCGGGCCTACATGACGTGGCGGCGCCAGGACGTCGTGGGCTTCTGGGTACTGGCGGCTTTCTCTCCGCTGGGGCTGGTCACGCTCCTCATCGTCACCAGCATCCTCGGCCTTTTTTCCATATCGTGGCTGTATCACTACGGCCTGATGGCGGCGCTGACCATCGAGGTGCCGCTGCTGCTGGTCGCGCTGAACACGCGTTCACACGAGCGCCACGCGGTGGAAGCGCGCGAGCAGGCCATGTCCAGCCAGGACGCCCTCACCGGCCTTCTCGCCGCGCACCTTTTCCACGACCGCTTCAAGCAGGTTGTGGGCCGGGCGCAGCGCCACAAGGAGCCCGCCGCCGTGGTGTACATCGAACTGGTCAACTACCGCTACATCAAGAAAACCTGGGGCACGGCAGTGGCCGAGCAAAGCCTGCTGCGAAGCGTCATCAAGCTGCGCCGGCTGCTGCGCGATGTCAACACCGTGGGGCGTATCGATGAAGCGCGTTTTGGCCTGATTCTTGAAGGTGTTTCGTCACGCGCACCCGTCACCGACCTGTCGGCGCGCCTGATCGCGGCCGGGCTCATGCCGCTCAAGGGCCTCAAACCGGAGGTAGTTCTGCAATTCCATGTCGCGGGCGTGGTGCTGAGCGAGCGCCTTGGCAGCCACGAAGAAATTTCCACGGCCCTGGCCGACCTGCTGCACAGCATGGCGGCGCGCACACGCCGGCCCATCCGCTTTCTCGAGCCGGAGTTGACCCACCCCATGCCCCTGGACACGGAATCAACGCTGGACAGCCTCTCCAGCGGCCCGCAGGCGCCACAGGCACTCCATGCGCCGGTGCAGGCGCACGCCCCGCCGCCGCTGCGGGCAGTCAAAAGTCATTCAAACCGGTAGTTGGCGCTGACGGCCTGGCCCACCTTGAGCTGGTGGTCCACGCCGGCCAGCACGATGGCGTTCATGCCGAAGGTCAGCGCGCCGTTGACGCGCGGGTCCTGCCGGTAGGTCTGCAGCATGTCGTTCACCTCAGGGCTGCTGGTCGCGGTGGCCGGGTCGATATTGGGAATCGGGCAGCGCGGGCAGGGTTTGACCGGCTTGAGCTGCGCGGGGCCCTGCTCCGTCGTGATCTGCAGCAGGTCGACGCGGTCCTCGTCATGCGGCGCCAGGCCTTCGGCTCCCGGCGCGTCGCCCAGCACGAGGTTGGGGCGAAAACGCTCCATGCCCACCGGCGCCACACCCGCGGCCGCCAGTTTTTCATTGAATTGCGCCAGCGAGGCTTCGCTGAGCACCAGCAGCGAATAACCGTCGCTGAACTGGTTGAGCGCTTCCAGGCCGCCGGTCCACTCGGTGTTGCAGACGCGCTTGTGCTCGGGATCGAAGCGCACCAGGCGCGCCGTCTGCCCCAGGAAATCGGTGAACCACTGGGCGGCGATGGGGCCCATGTCGTAGGCCTGGACTTCATCCTTCCAGACCCTCACGCGCACCGGCTCCTCCACCTGGTCCAGGGCAATGTGCAAGGCCAGCATGCCGGGGGCGCGCAGGATCATGTCGTGGTGCCTGAGCTGCGGCTTGATCAGCGCCATGCGCGGCAATTCGCGCTGCGTGAGAAAGCTCCCCTGGTCGTCCACAACCATCCAGGCGCGGTCGAATTCCAGCCCCGTCTCGGTCAGCAGGACATCCTGCACCTGCACGCCGGCGCAGGATTTGACCGGATACACATACAGGCGCGAGATCACCGCGTTGAGGTCGAAAGCGGTGCCGGCCGTTTCGGCGGCTGCGGGGATGTCGTTCAATGCGTGGCTCACGTCGTCAAATCCTTGTGAATGCGGGAAAGCGCGGGAAAACATGGAAAAAGGGCCGGCCCGAAACGCCGATTTTGCACTGCCTTCTAGAATGAGGCATGTCCAAGACCTTTGATGTCTGTATTCGCGGCGACGGCGTGGTGGGCCGCACGCTGGCTCTGCTGCTGGCGCGCGAACGCCTGCGCGTGGCGCTGGTCACCCGCCCCGAAAAAGCCGCGGGCGCGCAAGCCGCCGATGTACGCGCTTACGCGCTGAACAGCGCCTCGCGCGGCGTGCTGGAGGCCCTGCGCGCCTGGCCCGAGCCGGCCTTCGCCACACCCGTGCTAGAAATGCAGGTCTGGGGCGACGACGGCGGGAAACTCGATTTCACCGCCCACAGCGTGGGCCAGGAGGCCCTGGCCTGGATCGTTGACGTCCCCGCGCTGGAGCAGCAGCTGGCCCAGGCGGTGCGCTACCAGCCGCAGATTGAAACCGTGACCGAGCCAGCCAAGGCCGCGCTCCAGGTGATCTGCGAAGGCCGGGCAAGCGCCAGCCGCGACGAGCTAGGGCAGCAGCGACCTGTCAATTGGACGGTCAAGCCCTATCCGCAGAAAGCCATTGCCGCCCGCCTGGAATTGGAAAATCCCCACGGCGGCGTGGCGCGCCAGTGGTTTGCGGGCGGCGATATCCTGGCGCTCCTGCCTTTATCCGGCGCCCAGGGGAACTTGGCGGCGCTGGTATGGTCAGTCTCTGTGGAACGCGCCGGCGCGCTGGAAAAATTGCCGCCTGAAGAGTTCTGCAAGGCCCTGCAAGCCGTGTGCGGCCCCGAAACCGGCGGCCTGCGGCTGACCAGCGAGCGGGCAAGCTGGCCGCTGGCCCTGTCCAGCGCCGGCCATTGGGTGGGCCCGGGCTGGGCCCTGGCAGGCGATGCGGCGCACACGGTGCACCCGCTGGCGGGCCAGGGCCTGAACCTGGGCCTGGCCGATGCGGCCTGCCTGGCAGGCGTGCTGGCGCAGCGCGAGTATTGGCGCGGGCTGGGCGACGAAAAACTGTTGCGCCGCTACGAAAGAGCCCGCAGGGCCGACGTGGCGGCCATGGGCGCGGTGACCGACGGCTTGCACGGGTTGTTCGCGCAAACCGACGGGCGCTGGCAGGCTTTGCGCAATTGGGGTATGAAGGGCTTTGAACGCAGCGGTTTCCTGAAAAACTGGCTGACGCGGCAAGCCGCGGGTTTGTGAATGATTGAGTTTGTGAAATGGGCCGGCCGAAAAATGCCGAAACACCGGGAATAACCATGAGATTTCTGAAAGCTGTCACCGTCCTGGGCCTGCTGGCCTGCAGCCTGGGTTCTTC